>JAIMBL010000020.1 GCA_023511615.1 Leptolyngbyaceae cyanobacterium HOT.MB2.61 | reverse complement strand
CTGCTTAAGTTCCAGCGAGTTTCAAGATGTAACCATCAACCTTCTCAAAGCTCGTGAAATACTTTTTCAGCAAGCCCTAATTATGTCTACCTGCTAGCTATAACAACGGGCTCAGGCCGGGGTGCAGCGGTTCCACCCCTTTAAACCCGGTGTCCCAAGCAAGCTAGCGACCGCTTTAAGTTACAACTTCGTGCCGCACTCTGGGCAAAACTTGTTAGAAGAAACGTTCTTAGCTCCACAACTGCTACAGGTGATCAGTTCAGCAGCCCGTTCCAGGATTTTGCGTTCAGGCAAGCCGACCATCTGAGCATTGCTTTTGCCGGGAGGTACCATCGGGTAGCAGTTTTCATCCCGCTTCACCCGCACATCCATCAAAACAGGGCCATCGTGCTTCAGCATTTCGGCGATCGCTCCCTTCAGTTCGTCCCGCGATCGAACAATCATCCCCTTGACGCCAAATGCTTCTGCCAGTTTCACAAAATCGGGCATCCCCTTCTGCATGTTAGAAGCCGAGTAGCGTTCTTCGTAGAAGGCTTCCTGCCACTGGCGCACCATTCCCTGCCAGCCATTGTTGATAATCACCGTCTTGGCAGCAATGCCATACTCAGCCAGGGTGCCTAACTCCTGTAGATTCATCTGGAAGCTGGCATCGCCACTGATGCAGATGACTTCCTCATCGGGCATTGCCACTTTAGCTCCCATTGCCGCAGGCATGCCGTACCCCATTGTGCCCAGCCCAGCACTGGAAATCCAGCGACGGGGGCCGTTTTTCAAAAACTGGGCTGCCCACATCTGGTGCTGTCCCACGTCGGTGGTGTAGATGGCATTGGGGGCCTGGATGCTCAATTCGACAATCACTTCCTGGGGCGAAAGGTTATCCGGATAGCGCGGTACCTCCAGGGGATAGTCCTCCTGCCAGCGGGCAATCCGGTTCAACCACGGTCGGTTCCGTTCCGGGTCACGCACATCCCCTTCTTCCTGACTGCGGCGCAGCAAATCTATCAATACGTGGCGAACATCACCTACAATCGGCACATCAGGAGCCCGGTTTTTGCCCACCTCTGCCGGGTCAATGTCAATGTGAATCACCTTAGCGCGGGTGGCAAACTCGTCCAGCTTACCCGTCACCCGGTCATCAAAGCGGGCACCCACAGCAATCAACAGGTCACACTCGGTAACCGCAAAGTTGGCGTAGGCAGTTCCGTGCATCCCTAACATACCAACCGATAGGGGATGGTGCTCATCAAAGGCACCCAGACCCATGAGGGTGGTTGTGACTGGCAAATTAAAGCGTTCTGCCAGTTCTTTGACTTCGGCGTGGGCATTGGAGGCGATCGCTCCACCTCCCACATATAGCAGGGGTTGCTTCGCCTGCCGAATGAGTTTCAAGGCTTGGGCGATCTGACGGGGGTTCCCCTTTACCGTAGGACGATAGCCAGGCAACTTCACATTACCCGGTTCGACTGGCTCGTAGTCAAAAACTGCCTGCCCCACATCTTTGGGTACATCAATCAATACGGGTCCAGGACGCCCAGTGCTGGCAATGTAAAATGCCTCCGCTACGATGCGTGCCATATCTCTGGGGTCGCGAACTACGTAGGAGTGCTTCACAATTGGCAGTGAAATGCCAAAAATATCTGTTTCCTGAAATGCATCACTGCCAATTGCGTGGCTGGGTACCTGCCCGGTAACCACGACCATGGGAATAGAGTCCATGTGAGCGGTGGCGATACCCGTGACCAGGTTAGTTGCACCGGGTCCCGACGTTGCAAAGCAAACGCCGACCTGACCCGTCGCGCGAGCATAACCATCAGCCGCATGGGCCGCCCCCTGCTCATGCCGCACCAGAATGTGCTGAATGCCACCCTCCGCTTCTGCCTTATAAAGCTCGTCATAAATTGGCAGAATGGCACCGCCCGGATAACCAAAAATATGTTTGACTCCGTGACGCTTGAGGCTATCAATCAATGCGTAAGCGCCCGTGACACGCTTCACAGCCACATCTTGTAGTTGCACAGGGACCTCACCTAACCCTAGTAGTGATGAATTTGTATCGAATGATGCAATCGCTTAAGACTTCAGTCTAGAGCTAAGTTGCGATCCCTGTCGAGCCAATATTAACGCAGGATCGGGCGGCTACAACTCTAGCTCCACTGCATCTTCCAGCCAATTAAGCCTTTGCTTAAACATCAGTATTTCATGACATGTTACATTCTTAAAGCCAGGCTTAACATTTAGACAAAAAAGCCATAAGGTCAGGAGGCAGGGGCGGAAGCCAGGAGTTGGGAATTAGGGACTGGAGATTAGGGGCTGGGGAATCTCAGCCTATGTCTCAAATTGCATCTTGCAAAATTCGTCGAGTGTTTTGCCAGGCCCAAATACCAACAAAACTGACGACTAGGCTAATACTGAGCAGTACAACTCTGAGTCCTAAGGCGTCGGTGAGAGGACCGGCGATCGCCAGCGGTAGACTCAGGGCAATATTGACAACATTAAACCCAAAGACTTTACCGTGCATTGCCTCAGGAGTCTGGTGCTGAATCAGGGTTTGCATAGGAACGCCGACGAGGGAGGCTCCAACTCCTAGCAGAGTGCTCAAGCCCAGGCCCAGCCATAGATCGGTCGTAAGGTTGAATGCAGCCAGACTGGTAGCAATGACTAAAAAGCCAGTCAGCGGCAGGGGTTTGTGGTGGAAGCGATCGCCCCAATGCCCCAATAACCCTGCTCCAAACACCATCCCCACCCCTGCTGCTGCCAGCAGAAAGCCAAATTGGGTTGGTTGCAGCCCAATTTCCTCAACCAGATCGATCGCTAGAACAGTAAGAGCCGCAAAGACTGAGTAGAACAGCATCAGTTGTAGAATGGCACTTGTCGCCTGTCCCCGGTTGTCTCTATCAACATTCCCATAGCCTCTAGCCCCCAGTTCCCCTCCACAGTCTTTAAAGGTTCTGCCAAAAAGTTCTGATCTATCATGCTGGGGTGGTTCGCCGAGGGTATGGCGAGGAGTGACTGTCAAATAGTCAGCATTAAGGAAAGACTCATGATTGCAACAGCCCCATCTCTGAATCTGCCTGCGCTAGAAGAAATCAGGGGAGGATTGCCAAACATCTGTGGTTGGGAAGCCGAGATTCGTTCGATCGCTAACCACCATGAACCTGTCTTTTGGCCCAGAACTAATCTTTGTCTGGAAAATATCTCAGCTGGGTTTGCTTGTGCTTTGCATATGCATCAGCCCACGATTCCGGCAGGGGCAAATCATGAACTAATCTGCAACCTTCAATACATGTTTGAGCACGCTGGTGAGGGTGACAATCACAACGCGGGAGTTTTTGCCTGGTGCTACTCGCGCATGGGTGACTTCATTCCCGAGCTAGTGGGCAATGGTTGTAACCCGCGGATTATGCTGGATTATTCCGGTAATTTGCTGTGGGGACTGCGTCAGATGGGGCGAGAAGACATTCTTAACAATCTCAAGCGCCTCGCCTGTGATCCCCATTACCAGCCCTATGTGGAGTGGCTGGGAACCATGTGGAGCCATGCCGTTGTGCCCTCCACTCCGATTCCTGATATCAAGTTGCATATTCAGGCGTGGCAGCATCACTTTGCCGCCATTTTTGGCTATGAGGCGTTGAGCCGGGTCAAAGGTTTCTCTCCCCCAGAAATGCACCTGCCCAATCACCCCGATACGCTGTATGAATACATCAAGGCCCTGAAGGAATGTGGCTACCGCTGGCTGTTGGTGCAGGAGCATTCGGTAGAGCGGCTGGATGGCTCCGGTTTATGGCACGACCAGAGGTATGTTCCCAATCGTTTGGTGGCTCGTAACTCCAGAGGCGAAGTGATTCACATTACGGTATTGATCAAGACTCAGGGCTCTGACACCAAGCTGGTTGCCCAGATGCAGCCTTACCACGAAGCCAAAGGTCGCGGGAGTCAAATGGTAGGTGGCAAGACCTTTCCCTCCTGTGTCACCCAGATTGCCGATGGAGAGAACGGCGGTGTGATGATGAATGAATTTCCACGGGACTTTCAACCCGTCTGGTATGAGATTAAGGAGAACGGTCGCAGTACGACTGGAGTTGTGGGTTTGAATGGTACTGAGTACATTGAACTGATTGAAGCCACAGGTGTCAGTCCCGATGACTACCCTGAAATCCAGGCAGTGCAGCAGCACAAGATCTGGCAGAAGATTGATCCTAGCCAGGCTTCACCAGAAGCAGTGGAGGGGGCGATCGCCGAGCTTAAGGAAACCGACCACCAGTTCCACATGGACGGTGCCTCCTGGACGAATGACCTAAGCTGGGTCAGAGGCTATGAAAACGTCCTGGGTCCCATGAACCAGCTCAGTGCCGCCTTCCACCAGAAGTTCGATCCCCTCGTGCAGCAAGACCCCTCCGTCACCCAGCGCGAAGACTATCAGCAAGCGCTGTTGTATAATCTCTTGCTTCAAACCAGTTGCTTCCGTTACTGGGGACAGGGTGCCTGGACTGACTATGCCCGCGAAATTTATCGCCGCGGCGAAGCAGTGTTGAGGTAAGTAGATAGAGGTAACAGGCAACGGGCGACGGGCAACAGAGTGGACTGCGGGAATTTCGAGTTTTGAGTTTTGGGTTCCAATCTCTGATCCTTAGCCCCTGTCGTCTGTCGCCTGTCCCCTGTCTCCCCTTTCCACCCATTTCAGCCAGGCGCTTTTGGGTATGATGGGTTTAATAAACTTGCTGCTTTGCGATCGCCAATGTTAAGAATGAGTTCGGCAGAGTCGTCTGTTCTCAGACTGATGACGTCAATTCCCATTCTGGCGATTTGGTAGAAACAGGGTTCCTATCCCCTGTTTGTAAAAGTTCCGCAAACTTTTCTGATTCATCCCTCGCCCACTTGCATTCAGTACAATAAGCAGACTGATGCAGTCGTGCATTTAGCCTGAGCTAAAGCCTATGAGCCCCTTGCCTGATCGGTTTTTCCAGCCCTCCCGTTTTCCTTTGCCTAAGCCAATCCCGTCGGATGAGCAGCTTTCTGCTGAATCTGATTCAACGAAAGGAGTGCCATTGAATAACTCGTCCGATATGGATTCCAACCATCCTTCCGAGCGCGAAACAGCCTCTAGTCCATTGGTTCCAAAGCGCCCGTTGATGCGTCCGGTGAACCGTCCTCAGCCTCCTGCCCAGCCCCCTGCCATACCGCAAAAGCCACCGACGGTTCCTCCTGCCGCTGCTTCAAAAGCTGAATCGTTCATTACAGCAGATCAGACTCCTTCACCAACGAGTGAAAAACTCCTGGCTGAACAGGCCAGTATGCGGCAACAGCCCATTCCACCGCCCAGCGAACCCAAGCAGTACCGGGCGATCGGCTTATTGCGAGGTCAGTACTCTCCTTCTGAAGAGCAATTTACCCGTGGCACCTTGAAGATGGTCGATGGCACCGAGATTGAAGCAGTTCTTTTGGGCCGAGTGATGAGTCTGGTACGAAACCATCTGGATCTGGCAGAAGATCATCTATGGGTGGTTTATCCCCGCACCCGCGAAAGCCAGGACAAACTGCATGCCCAGATCGTTGGTGTTTGGGAACCTGAGAAGCTGAGCAAGAACAAAGAGCAGGAGGGGGAAGGCACGGCTGATGAATCTGGAGAACCAGCTCAAACTGAGTCTGCTGGAGAATCTCTCTCCCCTGGTTATGAGGATGACTACTTCTCAATTCGGGGTGAAGTTGTATTCTTTTCGGCAGAAGAAAATCAGGTTGCCGTAAAAATTCAGCAGGCTGCTCGCAAAAGCTCCAGCAAGGCAAAAGCCTTTAAACTTCAGCTAGAAGGTACTCTGGATAGCCCCAAAACACTGGGTTATTTCTGGGATTTCCACGTCAAACGGGTTGGAACATCCCTTGTCATTACGAGTGGAACAGCTGTTGGTCTGGTTCCACCGAAGAAAAAAACAGCTTCAGTCAAGAAAGAGCGACGTCCCTTTAAGAAAGGACGCGATCAACGTCCTGGTGGGCATAAGAGTGGCAGTGGTGGTTCTGTCTCAAGCCGTCGCAAGCCGCTTCCCAAGCCTGTGAAACGGAACGACCAGTCGAGTGAGAGTTAATTTCTAAGTAGCTGGGTGCAATTAAATTAAAAATGGTTTTGGGGTGGAGGGGGTGAACCCCCCTGCTTGGGGGCAACGCCCCTACTCCCCTTTCTTCTAATTAACTATGTCTACCTACTTAGTCGATCGCAATCTGCGATCCCCAGGCATCCTGGGATAAAAAGGTTTGATTGGCGGGGATGGGGGCAACGGGTTCACTCAGAAGGAACTTACCTGCCTCAATCCATTGCTTCAGCTCGATCGCGACCTGACGGGAGAGGTAGATGCTGGCAAGGGGCGCAACCCGCACACTCTTGCCGTCGATCCCAATTCGTCCTGATTTGAGCTGGGCATAGCTGACCAGACCAAAAATTGGGCGAACGCGGCGCGGAATGGAAAAATCCACAATCGGTGCCACTAAATCCTGATCCTGAACGGCGCACCTGGCAACAACTTCCTCGTTAAGGACTGGCAGGGGAATGCCTACCCCCAACATCAAGGAGGGGCCATAGCTTTTGAAATAACACCCCCGTACCCAGCGGGCATCCATCTGCTTGGCATCCCCAATCAACGCCAGGGTGGCAGCAGGACCGATGGGTGTCCGGTTGGGCAGCCGCTTTTGCAGGGGAAAATGCTGGGTGCCTTCCCAGGCCACATAACCAATACCTCCTCCCAGAAAAATGCGGGTGCCAATTCCAATCAGATTCAGGTCAGGATCATTAAACAGGGGGGCGATCGCGCCTGGATTGGAATACACCGCATTGCCCAGCCGGGGCTGTAGAGGCCCCAGATAGGTAAAGAGGGGGCGATCGCCACCATTGACGCCCACAATGAAGTTTTGATAGAGATTGCGCGGGTTAAAGAGGTAGAACTGATTAATCGTGTCGCGGGTGATTGTCGTTTCAAAGGAAGCACGGGGATAGCAATCCGTTACCTGCCCCACAGCCCTTAAGTGGACTGGCTTACCAGCAATGAGGTCCTGAATCACATAACCGCCGCCCCGTTCACGCATCTCCTCGCCATCGCTACTTTCTGCCACCTGGGTTGCTCCCAGGTAAAGGTCAACCGCCCCAAAGCCCGAATAGGCCGGAACCCCATCCAACCAGCACTGGCGAATTTTAATGGGAGGATCGGTATGCCCCAGGTTAAGAATTGCTCCGGAGGATTCCATCGGCTCAAACGTTCCAGTGGTCACCACATCTACCTCCGTTGCTGCCTGGGTTACGCCAGCTTCCACCACCCGCGCCTTCAATTCCTCAATCGTCCAGACAACTACACAGTGACGATTAATTTTGTCATTAATGTCAGCAATGGTTCGCATGGAGGGTTTCTACAACGTTACCCAACCGAATGGTTGATGAACTTAGCCAGGCTCTCCTGGTTCCATTCCCCATTTTCTTTCCTTCTTTCCACATTGGCACGTTGGTTCTCCTAAGAGTTTGGTGATAAACATCGCTTATCACCAAAACAAAATCATATAGCGATCCTATCTGGATTTTGAAAAGGGATTCCGGCGGAATCCCTTTTTAAAGAGCCCTTTCTTTTCACAGATTATTTAGGACTGCTATATTCCAGGGACTTTGTTTTAGGTGAAAGAGTCGCCTAAGCTACTCTTTCACCGGCAAGCCAGAAGAATCGGCACGTTTGCGCTCCTGAAGTTGTAGCAGAATTTCGGTATGAACTTCACGGGTGATGGGGTAGAGGTAGGCCAGAAACAAGCCAATCAGGAGAATCACTGTGGGAATGGGTCCGATCAATAACCGGATTGCCCATAGGGCTGATTCAGGCTGAGTGGGAGCTGGCTGTTCTCCAGTCGTGGAGATAAAACCGGAGTATTGCAGCGCAACTCCCACCAGAAACAGCCCGATCGCCAGGGCCACTTTTTGCAGCAGCACCATAAATCCGTAAAAGATGCCTTCCCGCCGTTGGCCGGTGTGCAATTCATCCAGTTCAATCACATCGGGAATCATGGACCAGGGGATCAGGTAGGCGGTGGCTACCCCAAAACCTGCCAGCACAGCCAGAAAATACATCAGTCCAACCTGCCCCGGTTGCAGGAAAAACAGCCCAACCTCCGCAATAATCCAGAGGGTCATCCCCATAAAGTAAACCGCTTTTTTCCCAACTCGGCGGCTAACTGCGCTCCAGACGAATAGCATAATCAGCCCAGTCACCTGAACGGCCATCACAACCTTGGTGAAGTCCTGGTCGGTCAGACCCATCCAGTTTTTGACAAAGTAGGGAATGACTGCGACGGTGTTTTGCACCGCCAGCCAGGAACAGAGATAAATTCCAATCACATAAAGAAACGGGCGATTGCTGAAAGCGATTTTGAGTTGTTGAAAGTAGGGAATGGGATCCGATGAGTCCACGGTTTCCTGGCGTTGTCGTTCAGCTTCCTGAACCCGTTTGTGCGTGCCCCATACGCACCAGTAAATGGGCAGCACGGATATCACAGCGCAAACACCGCCCAGTACCAGGTATTGCCTGGTGGGATTATTCTGAATCAGATTGAAGATTCCCAGTGCCAGCAAAAGGGAAAAGATGCTGCCGCCAATGGAGAAGGCAAAGCGGAAACTGTTGAGGCTGGTGCGCTCATCGTAGTCCTGAGTCAGTTCAGCGGTAAGGGTGGTATAGGGTAAATTGACCGCTGTGTAGAAATTGTTAAATAGGAAGGCAATGGCGACGTAATACCAGAACAATCCCCACTGGTTGGTATTGGGGTTATCGCTAAAGCGGGGGACGACCCATTGCAGGAAAAAGAAAAGCCCAAAAGGGATGGCACCGAAAAGCATCCAGGGGTGCCGTCGTCCCCAACGGCTGCTGGTGCGATCGCTCAACCACCCAATAATGGGATCATTAATCGCATCCCAGATTTTGCTAATCAGCAAGATGCTGCCTGCGGTTCCGGGAGGGAGACCAGCCACGTTTGTAAAAAAAATGAGAAGAAAGACTGCCAGGATGTTTGCAGTGATGGCAGGTCCCAGATCTCCTGCTCCATAGGCCAGTTTTGTACTCAAGTTGAGTTTTTGAGGGTTTGGCAGAGTTCTGTCTGGGAAAGCTGGATTGTTCATGGCAGGAGCGAGGAATGTTAGCCAACAGTTGTATCATTCTGTTCAATCTTTAACTACGGAAAGCGCACCTGCCATAACAGATTGTTACCTATTAGACGGATTACAGTCTAAAGGTTAACTGTTGTAGTAGATGGAACTAGCTGCTCGTAAGATGGGTTGGTGATAGCGTAACCCATGCTGCTTAGGAGATTGATGCCTTACGTTGGCACTAACGCATCTCGTTTAACTAGGGCTACCTGCTTAGTATCCAGCAGCTAGAGTCTGCCGTAGCTAATTTCACAGTCCACATCAATCAACCCTCTCTCCATCCTTCACGTCCTATTCTTTATCCTTACCTTGTGTCCATGACAGATCTTTGCGTTTCCTGGTCAGAGTACCACCAAAAAATTGAACAGCTTGCTGTCAAAATCTACCAGTCCGGTTGGAACTTCAATCAAATCGTTTGTTTAGCGAAGGGTGGGTTAAGGGTTGGCGATATTCTGGCGCGGATTTACAATCTCCCACTCGCCATTCTGGCAACTTCCTCTTACGGTGGATTCAACAATCAGGTGCGCGGATCGATTACCTTTGCTCGCGACCTTACCATGACTACTGCTAATTTGGGCGATCGCGTGCTGCTGGTGGATGATCTGGTTGACTCAGGCGTCACCTTAAAGAAAACCCTCGTCTGGCTCGACCGCAAATATGGCTTTTATATAGAAGAAATCCGCACCGCCGTTCTCTGGTACAAAGACTGCTCCGTCATTACCCCCGACTATTACGTTGATTACCTTCCCGACAATCCCTGGATTCATCAACCCTTTGAACCCTATGAACAAATGACCCCAGCAGATCTAGCAGCAGCCCTCTCCTCTTCTACAGTGACCCCCCTCACCTGACGGCAACTTTTCCTCTTCCATGATTCTTCCTCTTCCATGATTCTTAATGAATGTCCCACGGGTGCATGAAGCTCCGTAGAATGATGAGGAGCAGCAACCTGCTCACTGGCAATCTGAACAGAAATCGATTTTCATCAGGATCGATTTTCTGGCGCAAGCGTCCTATTTTAAGGTGTTTTAGTCTGGTTGAGTGTCACTAGTCATGACTGGGAGGGATAGAGGAATGGTATTGACGGACGAGTTAAAAGCGTCCCAAGGGGAATCCCGTTTTGATTTACTGGCTTATTTGTCCGAGCGTCAGGCTTTAGTAGAAGCCGCTCTAGACCGTTCCCTCCAGGTTATTTATCCTGAAACCATTTATGAGGCGATGCGTTACTCACTGATGGCAGGAGGGAAGCGTCTGCGCCCAATTCTTTGTCTGGCAACCTGTGAGTTGGCTGGCGGCACTGTTGAGATGGCCATGCCTACGGCCTGTGCCCTGGAGATGATCCACACAATGTCGCTGATCCACGATGACTTGCCCGCGATGGATAATGACGACTATCGGCGGGGCAAACTAACCAATCACAAAGTTTTTGGAGAAGACATTGCAATTTTGGCAGGAGACGGGCTACTGGCCTATGCATTTGAGCATGTCGCTGTAGAAACCCAGAATGTTCCTGCTGATCGCCTGCTAAGAATTGTTGCTATTCTGGGGCGGGCTGTTGGTGCGGCTGGCTTGGTCGGTGGACAGGTTGTTGACCTGGAGTCAGAGGGTAAATCGGACATTTCCCTGGAGACGCTGACTTTCATTCACAACCACAAAACGGCAGCCCTTCTAGAAGCTTCGGTCATTTCTGGGGCAATTTTGGCGGGTGCGGCTGAATCAGATGTGCGGCGGTTGTCTCACTATTCTAAAAATATTGGTTTGGCCTTTCAAATCGTGGACGATATTCTCGATATCACATCAACCCAGGAGGAACTGGGCAAAACTGCCGGAAAAGATTTGCGAGCCCAGAAGGCAACCTATCCCAGTATCTGGGGGTTGGAAGAGTCAAGACGTCAGGCCCATGCCCTGATTCAAGACGCTAAGGCAGAATTGGCTGACTTTGGGGACTCTGCCCGACCGTTAATGGCGATCGCCGATTTCATAACCGCCAGAACCCATTGAAGTTGTTGGTTGTTGGTTGTGAGTTGTGAGTTACCAGTTAGATGGATCAGGTTTTAATTCTGAGTTTTGAGTGACTTCTAACTGTTGGCTATTAGCGATGACTTCTGCTCCTGATTTCTCCCTTTCCCTTTTTACCCTCCTGCCACCTGCTTCCTGCTGCCCAGCCCCTAACCTCTCCTGACTCCTGGTTTCTCTGTTCTTTCTTCTTCTTTCTCCTCTCCCTACTCCTAACCCTCCACTAAAACGATCAACATGCAGGACTTTGGAACTATCCTCAACAACCAGGTGCTGCTGGTTGCGCTTGTGGCGTGCGTGACGGCGCAGGTGTTAAAGCTTGTGCTGGACTTTAGCAAAAATGGAAAAGTGAATGTGCGGGTGCTGGTAGAGACAGGTGGTATGCCGAGTGCCCACTCCGCCCTGGTAGCAGCGCTGGCAACTGGGGTAGGGCAAACCGTGGGGTGGGCAAGCCCTGATTTTGCGATCGCCCTCGTCTTTGCCATCATCGTCATGTATGATGCTGCTGGAGTTCGTCAGGCAGCAGGTAAGCAGGCCCGCATCCTGAATCAAATCATCGACGAATTTTTCAATGAAGACCATCATTTCAACGAAGACCGTCTCAAGGAGCTTCTGGGGCACACCCCTTTTCAAGTCATCGTCGGGTCGATCCTTGGAGTAGTGATTTCCTGGCTAGCGGAAATGGCCTATTGATAGAGCAGACCATTAGCCACTTCCTGGAAAGTGATCAACCTGAGCATAGCCGCTAAAAATAAGTCGTTTGCCCTGAGTTTCTAGACGGTTAATTCGCATCGTGACCCCATCCAGGTCGAAGCGATCCAGATCAACCATGGTGTTAAGGATATTGGCAAAAGCCATTGTGAGAATCTGGGAAATCCCGTGGAGGGATTCGGGCACCACATCTGATACAAACTCGGGATCTTGAAATAAGATGCGGCGACGGCGCTCCGTTGCCAGGGTTGCCACCAAGCTGATAGGGACAATCCCGTTAGGCAATTCAGTTTTGGCAAAAATTTTGATACGGTTCTCTGGCAGTAGTTGAACGTTCACATCCGAAAAGGAGACAGGTTCCCCACCAGACAGGTTGGTGAGTTCGAGAGTATCAATATTTTGCAAACGCTTTTTAACCAGTTCCGCTTGAAACGCCTGGTTGATCCCCACTTCTGACAAAACCACTTGGGCCACCGCTTGTGTGGATTGCTTCAGGCGAATTTTGCCCTGTAGAACTGAACTGAAATCAATTGAGACAGCATCCGTCTCAAAAGACATTTCTTCAACATGAAAATCCCTGCGAATAACCAAATTTCGTCCGCTCATCTTGAAGCTGTCGATGCTTCCTTGCAGCAGTTTACTGGCAGGATGGCAACGAACAACCACCTCTACTGACTCACTCTGGGTGAATAAGTGACGGATTGATTGGCTGGCGACTGCATTGAGCATTCGCTCACCCAAATCAGTGCCAGGAGGAGTTGTAGTGAAGCCACCAAACATGCGGTTTCTAGTTTAGATGCGTCTTTCACTACTTTGTGACAAATCGTGAATGACTCGACAATTGTTTTTTCGCCATTTTTACCCGCAAGAATGGCCGCAACTTTTATATATGAGGATATATGAGGAACTGCGGTTATTTTTCTAAGACAATGATAGAGTTTTTCGAATGTATCGATTTGTAAAGTTTATAGTGATCTCTGAAATTCTCTATCCTTCAAGTCTCTGCCCCTATTTCTGGTGGATTTGTAGCCATTGCCTGCCGACACTCTTCTACCGTTGCCTTTTGCTTCATGGCAGAGACGAGTGCTTTATACTCCCTCTCATGGTTCTGAATCAACGTTTTGGCTTGTAAAATTGCCCAACGCTCCTTTTGCAGGCACTCAGCGGCTGGAAACCCCAGTTGGGTGAGGATGCCTCTTAGCTTTTGGCGATCGCCGCTGCCGCCTTCCACCTCTCGATAAATCAAAGTTTCAGCGGCAATGCCTGCCATCCAGATCGTGCAGTAACGATTCAGTAACTGGGCAGAGAGGGCCGTCTGTCGCAACTCTTGCTCCAGTTCCTGAGTGTCGAACTGGACACTGCCACTACCGGGGTACCCTTGCCGGAAGGCTTCCCAGGCGTTCAAGGCATAGCCCGTTACTGGAATTCCGAGCTGATGAGCGACGAGAAAATGTCCCGCTTCGTGGTGTGCGATGCGATCGCGGTGTTCTTTAGAAAAACTTGCCAGCCAGTCTAACAACAACGTTATGCCACGCCCCTGCCAGCCCAACGTATCCAGTGTGGCCAGACTCAGAATGCTGAAGGTGGCGATCGCAGGAACCGCAGGAGAGAGATTTACCAGTGGTCCCAGCAGACTGGTAAGCGTAAAGACAAAGACTGTGACTGCAATCAAGTTAAGAGAAACTCTGGACATCAGGAGGATTAGGATGAAGAGTAAGGAGTGAGACGCTACTCCATTCTCCTACAAGGGAGTGGTATTAAGGCTCATTTTCCACAGGCTGATCCCCAACCTGCTTTTGATCACCCCGTGCCTTGTAAAAGGTCTTCAGGCTTTGAATATCCCCTACGTAACGCCAATGCCAGGGTTCATAGCTCACACCTTGTTTGTTTCCCTTTGGAAAAGACAATTCAAAACTATAATAAGCGGCATTAGCCTTAAGCCACTGAAAAGCAGCTGTTTTCTCAAAACTAACGCTTAAATGGGTGGCCGGAGTATTTCCATCTCCAATGTCAACAGCATAGCCTGTATGGTGTTCACTATACCCTGGGGGCGCACTCACCTTCGCCCGTTCTTCTGCAACCTGCCCCCGCTCAGCTTTCACATCGAAATAGAGCTTTTGCTGATCATCAATTGAGCGAAATCCAGAAATCGGAACAAGAACAATTCCCTCTTGAAGAGCCGCCGCTGCCATTTCCCGGTAAGCCTTAGCCGCCGCCTTGCGTAACTTAATACGGCCATTATCGGTGATAGGAGCTAGTTCAGAGCGGGGAGCTTCTGAATAGGCAAAATGCCCCAGCAGAACTTCGGAGGTTGGGGAAGCGGTGGGGGAGGGTTTAGATTGTATCGGAGCAGGGCTGGCCGTTGCAACGGTTGCATTCTCTGTTTGCTGGGTACGCAGGGAAAACAAAACACCCGAAATTAGAGCCGCCAGCCCAAGGGCAGATAAACTGCCTGCCAAAACCACAACATTGACCTGGGACTTAGGTTTCTCCTGGGGGGTTACCCGCAATGCAATCGGAATATCATCTCCTGGAATAGATAAAACTCTGGGAGTTTTTTCCGAAGTGCCCGTGTTATCCAATCGTCTAACTCCTGCACTGAATAAATAGAACAAATACTTTACACAATGAGAGTTTTCCTGGTTGGTCGGCGAAAGTAACCTGACTTTTTCTGCCAACCTGTAAAGGCTTCGAGATCGCTCCACTTTAGGAATAGCGGTGCGATCGCCAAATTTCCAGGGCTCTCCTGAGAGTTTGGTGATAAGCGGTGATTATCACCAAAACAAAATCAATAGTCCAGGGACTTTATTTTAATCGATGCAAGAGCAGCTTACGCTACTCTTGCACCAGCAAGCCAGGAGAACTACTTCCAGGAGAGTTCCTACGAATTGTAGACTTAGACAGTTTAACCGAAAACCCCGTAGTTGAAATAGCTTGGAGATGCCACAAAGTAGATATTACGAGCTAAGCATAGCGCACCCATAAGATGAATGGGCCAGAAGCCAGAAGAGGAAATACCTCTGACTTCTGAGTTCTATTTCCAGATCAGCTTTATCCTGGCAATCATGGCAATTTCAAATCTCTCGGCTGTTTACCTTCCACTTGTTAGCTGGACCGGCTTTGGATGGTTTTTGGGTCGCTTGCTGCCGCCTTCCATTCCAGCCTATGTTGGCAAGTTTCTTTTCTGGGTCGGTATCCCCATCGGGATTGTGGCATTTCTCCGCCATACGCAATTGTCTCTCTCCCTCTGGATTGCGCCAGCCGTTGCCTGGGTAGCCATGCTGTCTGGGATAGGGCTGGCCTGGTGGGTTAGCCGCTGGAAAAAGAGGCACCATTCCTGGAGCCACCGGACTCAGGGCAGTTTTTTGCTGGCATCCATGGTAGGCAACACGGGGTATATCGGGTTTCCCGTTTCCCTCGCTCTGGTTGGGCCGCAATATTTTGCCTGGGCATTGTTCTATGATCTGCTGGGCTCAACTCCAGGGGCGTATGGCCTGGGGGTTGCTCTGGCTTCTCGTTTTGCTCAAGGCAACACCCAAAATCCCTGGAAACCGCTTCAGGCCATGCTTAAAAATCCTGCTCTCTGGAGCTTTGTCGTAGGGTTGACCTGCCGCGATTTGCCAATACCTGAACTGGTTGAGAACAGTCTGCGTGGGCTTGCCTGGTTTGTGGTTTCTCTGTCGCTGGTGCTGGTGGGGATGCGGTTAAGCCAGCTCTCCTCATTTCGCCACATTAAACCTGCCTTGATGGGTGTGGGAATCAAGATGCTGCTGGTTCCGCTCGTGTTAGGCACGATTCTGTGGTGGAGCGGAATCACGGGAATGACCCATCGGGTAATTTTGCTGCAAATGGCGATGCCTCCTGCTTTTGCCACACTTGTGATTGCTGAAGCCTATGAGCTAGATCAGGAACTTTCAGTGACGGCACTGGCAACTGGCTCTGTAGGGTTACTGGTTTTGTTACCCTTCTGGTTCTGGCTGTTTGGAGGGTGAGAGGACAGTTGTTAGTCGTTGGTTGCTATACCATTTTGGATTCTAGATTTTGGATTGTGAAATCGTTGCAATCGCTGATTTCGTCAATCGATCCGCCAAATTCGCAATTTCAGGTGAGGGGTGAGGAGCCGCCAGGGGCATTAGCCAACCCAACTGACATCACCATCGGAGGAGCCAACTGAGGGGAGGGGTTTGGAAATGGGAACTTCACGTCGGTTTGGGTTTGGGCGAGGGGGTTCTGAGGAATTTGGATTGCCAATCCCTGAATTCAGATGGAGGGAAGGATTGGTGGTAGAGTTTGCGGGGGCTGGGCGAGCGATCGCGCCCTCTCGCCGTAAAGCATTAGCCTGTTCTCGCCTTGCTGCTTCTTGCTCAGGCAGGACAATCTTTTTCATTAAATACTCAATAGTTTGCTGCTTGACCCAACCACGGGCGGCCAGAATTTCTCCAAAGCGCATGCCTGTTAACTTCTGGTCATTGAGGGCAACATCCACCTGAGCAGGGGTCAATAGACCAGCCTCTACCAGGTAACCACCCAAACGCTTGCGGTTAGGAGCGTTATCGGAAGCCATAGGAGAGGGGTTGCGATCGCCGATATCACGCATTTCTTGCCTCAGGAAAAGGTTGAATTGGAAACAGCAAATACAGCACCCTTGCTAGGAAGTCTCAATTGAACTTCTCAAGTATGACGTTTAGGCACAATGCCCAGGTTGAGTTCTTCCTTAGTTTGCTTTTGTAGACAGCGGTTGCATAATCCGTAACATTGGTCAATACGGAAGCTGAAGATCACTCTATCCAGTATATCAATAGAATTACGGAAACCTCATTCACCACTGTCTCACACCCAAAGCCCATCCGGATTGATACGGTATGTTGTCTGAAACCCCTGTAAGGTTTTACCTCCGTTCCAGATAACTCTGAACGGTGTTCTGCAACAGCATTGTGACTGTCATCGGTCCAACACCGCCCGGAACCGGAGTCAGAAATGAGGCGACGGACTGGACACTTTTGAAATCAACGTCTCCCACCAACCGTCCTTTTCCAGTGTCGTCAAGGATCCGGTTCATGCCCACATCCACGACGACGGCACCCGGTTTTACCTGCCCGGCAGTGATAAGCAGCGGGCGACCCACTGCAACAATCAGGATGTCGGCAGTACGGGCGATCTCGCCTAAATCTGGAGTTTTGGAGTGGGCGATGGTCACGGTGGCGTTGGCCTCTAACAGCAACAACGCCTGGGGTTTACCAACCAGGATGCTACGCCCAATAACGACCGCCTGTTTGCCTTTAGGATCAATCTCATATTCTTGCAATAACCGCATCACCCCGGCGGGGGTACAACTCCGCAGGCCAGGTTCTCCCCGCACTAACCGCCCCAGGTTGGTGGGGTGCAGCCCATCCGCATCTTTTTCGGGCAAGATTTGATTGAGCAGAGTAACCGCATTCAGATGGTCGGGGAGGGGAAGTTGTACCAGAATGCCATCCACGCGATCGTCCTGGTTAAGCGATTGAATTACAGCTTCCAGTTCTGCCTGGGGGGTATCTGCTGGAAAGTGCTTGCCAAAGGACGCAATTCCAACACTGGCGCAGGCTCGTTCCTTATTCCGTACGTAAGTTGCACTGGCGGGATTGTCGCCTACCATTAACACCGCTAACCCAGGCGGACGTCCCCGTTGAACCTGGAGAGCCTGCACCTGTTCGGCTAACTGAGCCTGTATCTTTTGGGCAAGGGCTTTTCCATCAAGTAATCGAGCGGTTGAAGTCATGAGTCGAGGAAGTTGTGCTATTACAGCTTTAGACTGTTCATCAGTTTCGCAGATTTGGCGTGAACTATGCATTTTCTCAAGGCGTTGAGTGTCTTATTTTCAGCCCTTGTAGTGGCAGGGTTGGCTGCCTGCGGTCAGTCAGCCCAATCTGTGTTGGAAGGGCGTACCTCGGAATTTGTGCAAACGCTGGTGCAAATGGATAATATCCAGTCAATTCAGCGATCGCCAAAACCAGGGACCATTGTTCACCTGAAAGGTAAAGTTGGCAGCCGGGTGCCGCTTTTAGAGGGAATGGTGTACGAACTGAAAGATACTACCGGCACCATCTGGGTTTTGACGAAAGGCCAAGTGCCTGCCCAGGGAGATGAGGTTGTTATCCGAGGAAAACTGCAATATTTGAAATATCAAGGTATCCAGTCAAAAGAGCAGGGAACAGCGTATATTGAGCAGCAGGAACAGATCCAGCACACTCCTGCTATTAAAAGTTAATGGATACAGAGAGACCCCAGCGCCCTGAAGTTGCGATCGCCATTCTCCATCAGGACGGTAAATTTCTCATGCAACTGCGAGATGACCTGCCCAATATTCTCTATCCCGGCCACTGGGCACTGTTTGGTGGACACCTCGAACCCGATGAATCGAGTGATGCGGCCATTCGGCGGGAGCTTTTAGAAGAGATTGGTTATACTCCACCTGCACTGGCTCCCTTTGGCTGCTATGAAGATACCAAAGTCATTCGACACGTTTACCAGGGGGCTATGACTGTGGGGTTAGATGCCTTAGTGTTAACTGAGGGGGCTGATATGGCTCTGGTTACCCTGGAAGAAATTTTGAGCGGCGAACGTTATTCCTGCCGAACTCAGCAAATTCGCCCTCTGGGATCACCCCATCAGCGGATTCTGTTAGACTTTGTCAACCAGCAGCAGGGATGAGGGGGTTGAGAAGGAAAAAAGGAAAAAGCCGGAAGTCAGAAGGGGCCAGGGATTCAGATATTGGAATTCAAAACTCAAAATTCCTCCAGTCCACCCCGTCGCCTGTCGCCCGTCCCTTACCTCAAAACCCTTACACCCACTACCCTCATACCTACAGTTCTCCTGGCTTGGCGGTGAAAAAGTAGCGTAAGCTACTTTCTTATCTAAAACAAAATCCCTGGACTATTGATTTTGTTTTGGTAATAAGCGACGCTTATCACCAAACTCTCAGGAGAGCCATGCCTACCCTCCTCCAGAAATGTTATCAGTCAATATTCCTAACTGGATGAAAGTGGGCATTTTAGAGAGAGCAAAGGTTACCCATTGCTTCCAGGTCTCTCTATATCTGGGTATCGTTTTCGGAAAGCCATTGCCCACAAATTTGGATTCTCAGACAAGGCTATTGATCTGCCAATGGAAGCTTCGATTCTGCTAGTAGGAGGTGATGATTTTTTATCAACTCTTTTGAATCGAGTTCAGAATTTAGTCACCTGTATTGTAGAGGTTGCGTCCAGCCCCAGTGAGGCGGTGCCGCTAATTCAGGCACAACAACCTGACCTCATTATTCTTCAGGGAAACCAACCCGGCAGCCTTGAACTCTGTCATCAGGTTAAAGAACAAACCAGACTCGCCTGGATTTACTGTATTGTGCTGGAAAGCCCAGCGCAAATGTTAGGAGATCCCTGGCTTGAGCGCAATTGGGAGATGGAGTCCAGGGCCGAAGCTTTAGAAAGTGGGGCCGATGCTTACCTGTGGCTTCCCCGCAACAACCCAAGAGGAGAGGTACTGGCAAAGGAAGCTCTGAAACAGCAGGATCGGCTTCTGCGTTCCCAGATTATGTCAGGGTTACGAATGGTCAAAACCCACCGTGGATTGATGCGCACCAATGACATCCTATCGGCGATCGCCCTCTCCGATCCCCTGACTGAACTTAACAACCGCCGTGCACTAGATTGGGAACTGCCGCGCCAGATTCAAAATGCCCGCAGCCGCTCAGAACCCCTCAGCCTGGTTATGCTGGACGTGGATTATTTCAAAAACATCAACGATACCTACGGTCATCCCGTGGGCGATCGCACCTTGCAGCTTATCTCCAGTCGCCTGCGCCATAATCTACGGTTCCGCGATACCCTGTTTCGCTACGGTGGCGAAGAATTTGTCATTATTCTCAGCAACACCGACCAGCAAGAAGCCTCATTGGTTGCCAGCCGCCTCTGTCGCCTCATTAGCGAGCAGCCATTCACTATTGATGAGAATTTAGACCTCCATTTGACTATCAGCGCGGGAACGGCATCCCTCAAACCCACCGATGACTCCAGGGGGGCCAGCCTGCTTCAGCGGGCGGATCAGAATCTGTTACAAGCAAAATCCTCCGGACGCAATCGCGTCGTCGGCAGCCCGGACAGGCAGGAGTGAGGGAGTAGGGGTTAGGAACTGGGGGCAGGGACTATGGAAGTTTACGAAACCAGCGATTCACTCCTCACCCCTCACCTCAACTTCAATCCCTGCACCAGGGTTGTGCCCAGGGTTCCTTCAAAGGTTGGCCTGGTTGCGGTGATGAGAATGGCCATGTGCTGGCTATCGGGAGACAGGTGTACTTCCCGGATGGAATAGTCCAGCACCCAGGGTCGGAAGTTATTCAGGGAATCGAGCGATCGCCGCTGCCCGTGAACATCGACCTCTACCATTGCGGCACGGGGATTAGGTTTGTCTGAGAGCAGCCAGCCAGTAAAGCCAGGAAAAATGAAGCCGACCAGGGTCGGAAAATTGTTCTAAAACGTTGCAGCATAGTTACGAAAGAACCAGGAAACACACCGATCGCGCCGGGTGTTTGCCATCGCTTACCATCCCAGCGGAGATCTCTCAGACAACTACACGACTGGTAGATCAGACTCCGGATGCCTTTTATTCATAGTTTGCAGGGAAGCTAGTGGCCAATCACAGGGAAAAATAATGGCCCAAATAGCCAGTTTTCGCGGCATAAAAACTAACAACTGCTATCAGCAGCCCCAGAGAAAACAGGGCTGTGAGGCGAATCTGGTGGGTATGAGCAGAGGGAGCAACCGATTCACGCACCAGAATAGACGCGATCGCCCCCGTGATATAGCTGAGGCAGAGAATGAGATAGAACAAGTTTTGCGTCAAAAACCAGGCACCACAGAATGCCAGTGCCAGCAGCAGCATTGTCCCCTCTACCAGTTGAGGAGGGTTTTGCTGACTAATTAGAACCAGATTCCGCCATCCGTTGTGCCACATTCCGGTAACGCCCCAGAGCCGTCAGGGGGAAGTGTTGATAGTACAGATGGTAGCGTAGATAAAAGTGGCAGGGAAATCCAGTACCTGTGAAGTAATCTTCATACCAGGTGCCATCTGAACGCTGAGTTTGGATGAGATAGCAAATACCCCGTTCGATCGCTTCCATTGCATAGGTGCCCGTTGCTTCCCCGGCTGCCAGCAGTCCAATTAACGCCCAGGCCGTCTGGGATGCGGTGCTGTCGCCTTGCCCTTTCAATCTGGGATCATTGTAGCTAAAGCAGGTTTCTCCCCAACCGCCATCCTGATTCTGACAGCGAACCAACCAGGCCGCACCCTGTTCAATTTCCCTCCGGTGAGACTGGGGCGCAATTAACGAAAGGGCTGACAAAACTCCACTCGTGCCGTAGATGTAATTCACTCCCCAGCGGCCAAACCAGCAACCTTCCGGCTCCTGCTCACGGCAGAGGTAAGCGAGGGCGCGGGAGATTGCATCAGGAGTAAGGGCAGTTGTTAATTTTGGGTTGTTAGTTGTTAGAGAGGGATAGGGGGTAGGGGGGTGGATAGGTGGATGGGTGGATGGGTGCTGAGTGCTGAGTGCTGAGTGAAAGCCTGACTCCTGGCCGTTAGACCCTGGTTCCCAGCCCCTGGCTCCTGACGCCTGGCCCCTGATTCCTCCCAACTTACCTGCCATTTCCAGCACTCTGGCCGTCACATCAGCAGTGTTGGGGTCAATCATCGCTTTCAAATCGCCGTAGGGAATGAGATTAAGCCAGTCCTGATCATTGTCCAGATCAAAGGCGGCCCAGCCACCGGGTTTGCATTGCATGGTGGCAATCCAGTCAACAGCACGGGCGATCGCTTGCTGCTTTAATGCCTCATTTTCCAATCGAACAGCATGGAGGGCCATCACGACGACTGCGGTGTCATCGACATCAGGGTAGAAGCGGTTGTCGAACTCAAAGGCCCAGGCTCCTGGCTTGCCTTTGCGATTTTTGACAGCCCAATCGCCATAGTCGAGGATTTGCTTCTCCAGTAGCCAGTTGCCGCCACGTTGAAGAGCGGGATGATCGGGGTTTAAGCCAGAGTCCACCAGCGATCGCATTACGAGGGCGGTATCCCAGACGGGTGAAATGCAGGGCTGGGTCCAGTACTGGTCTTCGGTTTGCAGGCAGAAGTTGTCAACCGCTTTCAGTCCCCGTTCCACAATTGGATCGGCAACGTTGTAACCGAGCGATCGCAATGCCAGCAGGGAATTGAGCATCGCAGGGATAATCCCACCCCAGTCTCCCGTATCTTCCTGGCGCTCCAGTACCCATTTCTCTGCCGCTTTCAGCCCTTCTTCCCGGAAGGGGGTCAATTTCAGGTTTTCGGCCAATTTAAACAGGTCATCCAGAGTCACAAAAATATCAGTCCAATCACCGTGCCGGGGTACCTCAAAGCGCACATTCTCGCGCCCTTCGGTGTACAGTTCATCCAGGTTAATGGCTGGATCGACGTTGTAAACGGGCTTCTGGTCAAACACAATCAGGAGCGGTACAGTGCTGCCCCGCGCCCAACTGGACATTTCGTAAATGGTGAAGGGGAAGTTTTCTGGGAACAGCATGATCCAGGGGGGAATGGAGGGTAGCCCCCGCCAGTCATAACAGCCAATTAAAGCCAGGTGCATCTTGGTAAAAATGCGCGTTTTGCTGATGCCACCTTGCTTCAGAATGAATTGACGCGCTTTTTGCAAAGCCGGGTCAGAAGCTGGAACGCCGAGCAACCTCAGTGCCATGTAAGCTTCAACGGTGGTACTCAGTTCCCCGCCATCTCCGTAAAAAAGTTCCCAGCCACCGTGGTCTCGCTGCTGAACCCGCAGGTACTTTTCAACCTTATGCAGCGGGCGAGTGCGGTCGGTTCCCCAAATTTTATGCAGCAGAACTACCTCGGCGGTAATGGTGACATTTGATTCTAGCTCTGCCCACCAGTAACCCTCTGGATTCTGAATGGAAAGGAGATAGCGCTGACTTTTGGCGATCGCTTCATCCAGCTTTGCTAAAGCGCCATCCAATGGTTTTTCCACGGCTTCCAGATCGGATGCCGCATCCTTACCCTGCGGTTGCATATTTCTATTCTCACTCAACACACCACAATAAGACTTATTCTCCCTTGTGAGAAAGAGGATTGGCAACCAGGATGAGGCTGGTGGACTTCTGATTCCTTTTTCCCGCCCCTCACCCTTGCTGTGTCTCCAGGTGTTAGACTTGAAACTCGGGATGAGGTTCTTAGCTATGGCGATCGCAGAGCATCTGGCGCTCCTGAAACAGGGGGTTGACCGCTGGAACGATTGGCGACGTCACAATCCCCACTTTCCGATTAACCTCAGCGAGGTTGATCTCAGTACTGCCAACCTGGCGGGAGTTGACTTTCATCTGGTTAACCTGGATGGTGCCAATCTCAGCTACGCCAATCTCAGCTATGCCGATTTAAGTGGGGCAAACCTGCATGTCGCTAACCTGGGGTGGGCCAATTTGAGTCGAGCCAATCTCAGCCGGGCTGTTCTTTACATTGCCAATTTAGAAAAAGCTGACCTGCATCTGGCTGAACTGGTGCATGCCGATCTGAGTTGGGCTGGGCTGATTGAGGCAAACTTGCAACAGGCGAACCTGCACGAAGCCAATTTGCATGGGGCTAATTTGAAAGCTGCCCGGCTTAGTGGGGCAATCCTGACAAGAGCGAATTTGACTCAGGCCAACATTGATCATGTAGACCTGTCAGGGGCAAATCTAAAGGGGGCAATCCTGTCCGATGGGAGTGTGCATTCGTAGTGACTGGTTCCAATCTCAATTCTGAAATTCAACATCCAAAATCTGACTCCCTCTGGCAGCAAGGTCAACTGGTGGAAGCGGAAATTGTTGACCTGAGCGACAGCGGCGATGGGGTAGGGCGTGTTGGAGAGCGGGTGGTGTTTGTGCCGGATACGGTGACGGGCGATCGCGCCCTGGTGCGGTTGCTACGGGTCAAGCCCCAGTATGCCTATGGCAAACTCCAGGAACTGCTGGAACCTTCTCCCCATCGCATTCGGCCCCGTTGCATTGTGGCAGATAAGTGTGGTGGCTGTCAGTGGCAGCATGTGGACTATGCCCATCAACTTGTAGCCAAGCAAAACATTGTGGTTCAAGCCCTGGAGCGAATTGGTGGATTTGCCCATCCTCCAGTTCAACCCATTTTAGGAGCGGGGGAATCCCTGGGTTACCGCAATAAGGCAACCTATCCGCTGCGGCGATCGCCAACAGGCCAGGTGCAGGCTGGTTACTACCAGAAAGGTAGCCACCAGATTGTGAATTTGAATCAATGCCCGATTCAAGACCCACGACTCAACCCCCTGCTGGCAGAAGTGAAACAGGACATTCAGGAGCGGGGATGGGGTATCTATGACGAGAAAAACCATCGTAGCAAACTGCGCCATTTAAGCCTGCGCATCGGTCGTCGTACAGGGGAAATCCTGCTGACGCTGGTTTCCAGAGATGGAAATCTGGCTGGTCTGGAAAATCAGGCTGAAACCTGGCTCCATCGCTACCCTGGATTGGTAGGGGTATTGTTGAACATCAACCCCGATCGCACCAACGCGATTTTTGGAGCAGACACCCACTGCATTGCCGGTCAACCTTTTCTGACAGAAGAACTGGCCGACTTGAAATTTCAAATCAGACCCGACACCTTCTTTCAAGTCAACACGGAACAAGTAGAAGCCCTATTACAATTGATTCTAGATGGGCTACAGCTACAAGGAAATGAGGTTCTGGTTGATGCCTACTGTGGCATTGGCGCGCTGACCTTACCACTGGCGAAACAGGTGAAACGGGCGATCGGGCTGGAGGGACAGGCGGAGGCGATCGAGCAGGCCTGGCACAATGCCACCCTCAATCAGATTGAAAACGTTGACTTTCAAATCGGCGCGGTTGAAGTAACCCTGCCCCAGTTGAGCCTTCAGCCTGATATTGTATTGCTCGACCCACCCCGCAGAGGTTGTGACCCAGCTGTCATCACCGCACTTCAAACCATACAACCCGATCGCATCGTCTACGTCAGTTGCAACCCTGCCACCCTCGCCCGCGACCTCAAACTGTTGACCCAATCCAATCAATACATCCTTCAGCAAGTCCAGCCCGCCGACTTTTTCCCCCAGACCGCCCATGTGGAATGTGTCGCTTTCCTGCAGGCAACAGGCAGAAGTCGGGAGTCAGGAGGCAGGGGCCAGGGAATGGAAGGCTAAAGATCAGGTAGTGGGAAACAACTCAAAACGAGGATGTTTTAGAAACGGGGCTCCGACTCCTTGAAACCCTGATTCCCTCGACCCCCTTTCCAGGATTACCACAAAAAATATTGACAACCCCCCTAGTTCCTGACCCCTATTTCCCCCTCACTTCCTCTAACAACGAATAACCAACAACGAACCAATTCTCTTACAAATTCTCTTAAAACGATGCCTTACAAACAGTTAGACTTATCAACTCCTGCACCAGTCTTATCCTGGGCAGGCCACGAATTGGGACCGGATGAAGCTCGCATGGCGTGTAATGTGGCTTCCCTTCCCTTCGTGTTTAAGCATGTTTCCCTGATGCCCGATGTTCACCTGGGCAAAGGGGCTCTGGTAGGCAGTGTCATCGCCACCAGAGACGCCATCATTCCTGCTGCGGTTGGGGTAGATATTGGTTGCGGCATGTGTGCTGTCAAAACTCCCTATACAGCAGCTCAGCTTGAGGGCAAGTTGAAGCCCATTCGACGGGACCTTGAAGCTGCTATTCCAGTTGGGTTCAACGAGAACAAAGAAATTGATAAAACAGTTTCCAATTGGCAGGGTTGGCGACAGTTCAAGGAATTGCATCCTCGTGTACAGGCCCTTGAATCGAAGGCTATCCGGCAGATGGGTTCCCTTGGTGGTGGCAACCACTTTATTGAAGTGTGTCTGGACGAGGAAGAGAACGTCTGGTTGATGCTGCACTCCGGTTCCCGACATATCGGTAATGCCCTGGCGCAATGTCACATTGAAACCGCAAAAGGGTTAGCGAAGATGGCCGGAGTCAAACTTCCCGATCCCGATCTGGCCCATTTCGTTCAGGGCACTCCAGAGTTTGAGGCATACTGGCGAGATCTCCAGTGGGCACAGGCATATGCCCTTTTCAACCGGGTGGTGATGATGGATCGCTTCAAGCGAGTAGTGGAAAAGCATCTGGCCGGTGGCAAGCCAATGAAGCCTTTGCTGGAAGTGAACTGCCACCACAACTATGCAGAGCGGGAACACCATTTCGGTGAGGATGTGTATGTAACCCGGAAGGGGGCCGTTCGTGCCCGCGAAACCGACTACGGAATTATTCCTGGCAGCATGGGAGCTAAGTCATTCATTGTCAAGGGTAAGGGAAATGTGGATAGCTATTGCTCTTGCTCTCACGGTGCGGGGCGCTTGATGTCTCGCAATAAGGCGAAGGAACACTTCACCCTGGATGACCTGATCCAGCAGACGCAGGGGGTCGAGTGTCGGAAAGACCGGGGCGTACTGGATGAAATTCCAGGAGCATACAAACCGATTGAACAGGTGATGGCAAATCAGGCAGATCTGGTTGAAGTGGTGGCAACTCTGAAGCAGGTAGTTTGCGTCAAGGGATAGTGTCCAGTCATCGAGGCGCGTTGTGAAGGTTCATGGGGAGAGAATCAATTCAAACAGGTTAAACTAGCCACCATGAACTACCTACAGTGCTGTGAATGAAGATGGTCGAATAGCTGGTCGATAGCTATCCGCCCTTTTCAAGTCAGGCAGCCGTTTGAAATATAGCGGCAGTTCTGGGTTTGGGACGGGGTGCAGGGGTGGAACCTCTGGCTAGGGGCGAAACCTCCACTCCCTCTTTAATTCCAATGTCCTAACGCACCTGCGTAAAGCTATACCTCTTTTGCCGATCGTCTAACCACTGAAAATGAAATTTAGCGAACTGGTTGAAAAACTAAGCTCCATCAATTCTCAATCTTTGCTATCTCAGGCAGGGGAGGATCTGGAAATTACAGGCGTTGCGTCGATTGATGCTGCCAATCCGGGCAGTCTCAGCTATATCGATGGTGGAAAATTTGCCTCCCAGGTTCAGACGACAGAAGCCAGTGCATTGATTTTGCCGAAGAATCCAGGCCTTCAGGCTCAGGCAACGGAACGGGGAATTGCCTGGATCGAAGCGAAGGACCCCAGACTAGTATTTGCTCAGGCGATCGCTCTGTTCTATCAACCCTTCAAACCAACTCCTGCAATTCATCCAACGGCGGTGATTGATCCTTCAGCCACCCTTGGGCAGGAAGTGGCGATCGGGGCCCATGTGGTCATCCAGGCAGGGGTCACAATTGGCGATCGCGTCTGTATCCATCCCAATGTGGTGATTTACCCAGAAGCGCAGGTGGGCGATCGCACCACCCTCCACGCCAACTGCGTGATCCACGAACGGGCCCAGCTTGGGGCTGATTGTGTCATCCATAGCGGCGCAGTCATTGGCTCCGAAGGCTTCGGCTTTGTGCCTACACCCGAAGGCTGGTACAAGATGGAACAGTCCGGTCGGGTCATCCTGGAAGATGGAGTTGAAGTAGGCTGTAACTCAACCATTGACCGTCCCGCCGTTGGGGAAACTCGCATTGCCCGCAATACCAAGCTTGATAACCTGGTCCACATTGGGCATGGTTGCCAGATTGGGCAGAACTGCGCCTTTGCCGCTCAGGTTGGCATGGCAGGCGGCGTTAAGATTGGCAATCGGGTCTTCTTAGGAGGGCAGGCAGGAGTTGCCAATCAAGCCGTGATTGGGGATGGAGCGCAGGCAGCCGCCCAGGCCGGTATCCACTGCAATGTTGAACCAGGAGCGATCGTTTCCGGCAGTCCCGCCGTTCCCCACCGGGTTTACCTCAAGGCATCCGCAATCTACGCCCGCCTGCCAGAGATTTACCAGTCCCTGAAACAGATTCAGCGACGCTTGCTAGAGAGGGGAGACTAGTCAGAAGGAGCTAGGGGCTAGGGGCCAGGGATCAGATATTGGAACTCAAAACTCAAATCAAAACTCCTCCAGTCCACCTGTCGCCTGTCGTCTGTCTCCTTAAGCTTACCTTCCTTTCCGTCTACGCCCTACTCCGCTAATTTTGAGGACATCGGTGAAGGTGGCGCAGTAGGTGGGCAAACCAAAGTCTTCTGGGCTGATGACACGCTGATGGGTGAAGTGGCGGTAGTTCATGGAGAAACGATCCCAGGCTGCCATCCGAATGCGAAACAGGCGGATGATCAGGTTAGCTAACTTGAGGGTTAGAGGAATCCGAAAATAAATGCGCTTATTCAGGTAGGCACAGGATTCTTCGATCGCCTGATTCACCGTCACCATTTGATTACCCAGAACCAGCTCGTGGGGGTCATCTTCAGCGGGGGGATGATCAATTAAGTGGCGTACAATTTGGGCAATGTCTTTACCGTGGATAAAATGGAAACTGGCATCAGCTCGCAGGAAGCGGAGTAGCCACAGCCACCCTTCTACCTGGGGAATGCCGGAAGAAATGTGGGAGTAGGGTTTGTTGGTGTCTCCTCCCAATAGCAGGGTTGGAAACAGTGTGGTAATGCGAGGGGCGATCGCCAGTTTAGAAAGTTGCTGGTAACACAGATATTTGGAGCGAATGTAATCCGTTCCAATCTCACCCGCTTCCCGCAGGAGTTGATTCTGGCGATCAAGGATGCTGGCTGTTGAAAAGTAGATGACTTGCTCACATTTCTCTGGATCGAGCAAGTTCATCAACTGAAGCATCTTGACCACATTAATGTCATAGACCTCCTGCGGCCCTCCCCACGCAGTGGCAATCAGCACTGCGCTATCCATTGTCTTTAGTAATGAGCTAAATCGCTCAATTTCTCGCAGATCCGCTTGCAGAACTGTGATGCCGGGGCGTGCCCTGTAGTCAACCTTGAGCTTCTCCGGATTTCTAAGCAGCAGGTACAACTCGTGGTTAGTTTCTTGAATCAAGGCTTCGACCACATAGTGACCGATACAGCCACTCGCGCCAGTCACGAAAATCCGCTTGGATGTCATCAGGAGTTAAGCATGAACAGCCAGTAACTGATCGGCTTGCTTGCCAACTTCAAAGAAATAGGCAGCATTTTCTTCGGGAGTGTTGGGTAGGATACCATGCCCCAGGTTAAGGATGTGCCTGTGACCGCCCGCCTTGCGAATGGTGTCGAGGATGCGATCGCGAATAAACTCCTTAGAACCAAACAGCGCACAGGGATCCACATTTCCCTGTACTCCAATAGTTGCACCCAGGCGACGGCGCGCCTCTGCCATGTCTACCGTCCAGTCAACACTAACAATATCCACTCCAGACTGGCCCATCCGTTCCAAAATTCCAGCGCTGCCATTGATGTAGAGAATCAGGGGTGTATCGGGGTGGGTCGCCTTCACCTGTTTCACCACGCGCTGCTGATAGGGAAGGGCAAAGGTGTCGTAATCCTGGGGGCTGAGTTGTCCCGCCCAGGAATCAAACATCTGTACAACCTGAGCGCCTGAATCAATCTGGTAACGAACATAGATGGCGATCGCATCCGCCAGCTTCGCCAAAAATTGGTGCAGCATTTCTGGCTGACTGAATGCCATCCCCTTAATGAGGGTGTAGTCCTTGGAGCTTTTACCCTCAATTGCGTAGGCAGCCAGCGTCCATGGGGCTCCCACAAAACCCAGCACAGTGGCACGGTTACCCACCTCCCGTCGCAGGGTTTGTAAAATCTCCCGAATAAATGGCAGTGAAGTTTCTGGTTCCAATGGATGAAGCTGGTTAATCTGCTCCAGGTTGCGAATGGGCGGGTCAATTACAGGCCCCCGACTTTCGACAATATCAAACGGAATCCCAATTCCAGGTAAAGGCGTCAGAATATCAGAAAACAAGATCACCCCGTCTGGTTCGAAGGCCCGAAACGGCTGCAACGAAATCTCAACGGCCAGATCGACATTCTCAGAACGCTCCCGAAAGGAGGGATACCTGTCCCGCAACTCTCGATAGACCTTCATATAGCGCCCAGCTTGACGCATCATCCAGACAGGAGGGCGATCCAATGCTTCACCACGCGCAGCCCGTAGCAGATAGGGAACCTGGGTTAACCCGGTCATCTAACGTCATCCTAGAATTTTCAGTGCATTTGCTAGCTTACCATCCCAGGATGACCGTTTCATAAGCATTTAACTTTTCCGCTCACTTGACTAAGCACACCCCCCCAATTGACACCGTACAGGCCGGAGCAGGCTTCTGGGCTGGGTCCAGATTGCCCGTTGTGGCATTGTAAGTATACTCGCCAGCACGAACCAGACGGTTTGGGTTGGCGCAGTAGATATAGTTCTGATTGTTCTCTGGAAAGGCAACCACAACCAGATTGGTTCTGGCCGCAGGGCAGCCATCCAGCACAGTGAGACCGTAATCAGTTTGCAACAGTTGCCGTCTGCTGTCGTTGGCGGCGATGGGGGAAGGGGAAGGTTGGGGAGTGGGTTGGGTTGTTACGAGAGTGCCTGTGGTAGGAGACAAATCGTCTGTAGTGACGTTGTAGCGGTAGGTTCCGGCTTTGATGAAGCGTGTGGGAGTGGCGCAGTAGGTGTAATCTTTCCCGTCTTGAGGATCGGTCATGGTAATCTGTGCGACTGAAGTTGCGGGGGAAGGGCAGCGCTCCAGTACATTGACCTGTAACCGTTGAGCCAGTAGTTCGCGCCGGGAATCAACCAGGATGATGCGTTTGGTGGTGTCATCGTAGGTGTAAACACCTGCCTCAATGTCGCGGGTGCAGCGTTCCTCATTGCCAATCCTGATGCGGGCGACGTTGGGAACACCGCAACCAATGATCCTGAGGCGCAAAATATCGGTCATCACCTGGTCGGCCTGAGAGGTTTGGGTGGCAGTTTTGGGTGTACTCAAGCCATTGATTGCCAGAGTATACCGTCCTCGCGTGTTACTCCCTCCCAATACCAGAAGTCGGTAGGTTCCCGTTGTGGGAGCGGTGTACCGGAGGATATTGGATGTATTGCTAAAGCCTACCTGTCTGCCGTTGGGGTGAAATAGTACCAGAATCGGTCGGAGGGTACTGCCGTCTTCTGGATCAACTGCTATTTCAATATAGTCACCCCGCTGAGCCGCAAAAATGTACTGAATGCCGCGAGCATTTTGGGCAGGATTCCCCTTAACGGTTGGATTCCTGAAGGTAAAGGTAGGCGAGGTGTTTTGAACATACCCGCTGATATTGTCCCCATCTTTGAGGGCTGTTTGAGCAGTGGAAAAGCTGGCAATTGCACCTAATACCATCACTGTTGCGGCAAGTGCCCCAGCGACCTGGCTAAACCGTTGACGTGGAACCATTGTTTCTAATCTCCGCGAGAACAAACTGCTTGAGGGGTACTATTGGAATTCAATAAGTAACTGGGTGCAATTAAATTAAAGATGGTTTTGGGCGTGGAGGGGGTGAAACCCCCTGCCTGGGGGCAACGCCTCCACTCCCCTTGCTTCCAAATTAATTATGTCTGCCTACTGACTTCAGATAGAAACATACACAAAAACGAACACTACCCACCTTTTGGTAGAGGGTGAATGCAGTGTGCCCAGACTGGTAGACTTTCTAACTTTGCTAAAGTTCCCAGGGATTAGAAATCGAAGCCTTCGCTAGAGTATCTTCGGAATCGCCGTTTAGCCCTTCATCGGGATTGGGAGCCTCGTTCAGGGTGGGTTCAGCGAACGGATTTTTCTGGGGAGTTCCCGTCATATCTCCCGGTGCAGGGTTAGTGGCTGGTGTTTCTGTTGGACTCTGCTGAAAATCAGAGGTGCCACTCTCGTTAACACCCGGAGTGAGACTATGAGGTGTCAGGCTGTCTGGAGAGGGAACTGCTGTGGGCGGAGTGGATGGATTTTGTTGATACTGATTGAAGGTATCTGCACCGGGTACCTGAGTGGGGTCCGTGGTGGGAGTGCTCGCTGGGTTTTCCTGGGAACCATCAGAGCCTGTTTCATTCAGGCTGGGATCGAGGAGAGACGGATCGGTGATATTGCTGACTGGTGGCTGAACGAGGGTTTCGTCTCTGGCTTGCAGAGTGAGCAATTCTGGAACGGTGACAAATCGGTATCCCTGTTGCTTCAGGGCTGTGATGATTTGGGGAAGGGCCTGCACGGTCTGGGTGCGATCGCCCCCGCCGTCATGCATCAGCACGATGTCTCCTGGCTGCACCCGGCTCAGCACATTGTCCACGATGATTGGGGCAGAAACATAGTAATCATCTGACTCGACGGACCACATGGTGATGACGCTCTTCTGATTCTTGGCATAGGGTGCCATCGAACCTTCCAGATTGCCCCCCGGTGGCCGGAACAGATTGGTACGCAAGCCCGTAGTTTCATAAATCAGCCGCGCTGTGTTGTTAAATTCCTCGGCGGCGGTGACCTCATTCACGTTCTCCATAATGTGCCGCCAGGTATGGTTGCCAATGGAGTGACCGTCAGCCACTACCTTGCGGGCAATTTCTGGGTTTTTCTGGAGCGCCTGCCCCACCCAGAAGAAGGTCGCTTTGATGTCATTTTGCTTAAGAATATCCAGCACCTGCTCTGTGGTGTTTTCCCAGGGGCCATCATCGAAAGTCAGGGCAACCACCTTTTCTCCATCAGCCGGTTTCACCTGATACACCACTTTTCCGGCAAACTGCTCGGCGACCGTTTTTTGTACCATTTCCTGCTGAATGCTTCGACCCAATGCTGCCAGACTGCTTTCAGGGGAAACGTTGGGGGGGGAGCCTGCCCGCAACTGTCCTTTAGTAGAGGGTTGGTCGGTTTGCTCAACGGCGATCGCACTGGAGGTCATCGCCGCTAAGGACTGCTCCGCCGCATGTTTGCCCGCCAGTTCCCAGTACATCAACCAGTAGCACAGAAACAGACTCGCCACCGTCACACGGCTAACCATCGCCGATCGCAGAATTTGGAATCGAATCCAGGCGGCTCCCCGACGGGTGAGGGTGCGCAGGGGGCTGGAGCTTTGGGAATGGCCCGACTGGCGCAGCTTTTCCCGGTTGGCTGGGGTCACAATCCGCACCGATTGCTTCCAGAGAATGTTGGATTCTCCAGCGATGCGGGCAACGATCCGGACATCCCGGATTTTTTCTGAGTTCAGTGTCCAGAGGCGATAGCAAATGAACCGCACTAAATGCTTCCGCAGTGCCATGTAAAACTCTCGTCGTCGGGGATGTTTGAAATCAACTAGGATATTCAATTGCCCAGAGCGGCTGGGGGTGGCGTGAATATAGATGCCGTATGGACCCAGCAGGCTGTTAATCCAGAAGGCGATCGCCCGAAAATTTCCTCCCCGCGCCAGTTCAAGAACAGAGGGTCTGTATAATGCGAGTGAATTGGTCATTCCTTCCTCTAACACCAACTAAGCCAGCAAAAACCACGAGACTGACCAGAACGCTGTCAAACTCCTGTCTGGCAACCTCTTTTACAGGTAGTTCATATCTCGCATACACGTTAGCTCAGGAATGCCAAAGTGAAGCAATTTTTTAGTTGTTAGTTGTTGGCTGTTAGAGAGGGGTGATGCGTGAGGTGTGAGGTGGATGCAGTTTTTCCGGTATCTACCATTCTTGTTCCGCAGGGGGTGGAGTATCGGGCAGTCTGCCAGGGATTAAAGAAGGTGGCCAATCCGCCCAAGGTGCTGTCTGTTCCTGCTGGGCCGATGCCGATCACCCGACATCTGGAAAGACTGTACCGGGATGGATATTTCACTCACACGGCTAATGTTTTGATGATGGGGTTATGTGGTAGCCTGTTTCCCCGACATTCCATTGGCGATGTTGTACTTTATTGGGAATGTTTTTACCATTCCTTACCCCCGCTTCTTTGCGATCGCCCCCTCACCGCTCTCCTACACCAGAAACTGGGAGAGCAGGTACCTTTAGTCAAAGCGTTGACGAGCGATCGGGTAGTCTGGTCAGCCGCGGAGAAGCGATCGCTCGCTGCCTGTGCAGATGTGGTGGATATGGAAGGCTACGCAGCACTGAAATTCTTTCAGCAGGTGGGAGTTGCGATCGCAACTGTACGGGTCATCAGCGACGACTGCCATTGCGACCTTCCAGACCTCTCAGCGGCCTTCGCTGCCGATGGAACCCTTCAGGTACTACCCCTGGCACTCAGGATGATCCGTCAGCCTCTCGCAGCGACTCGACTGATTCGAGGTTCTCTCAAAGGGCTGAAGGTTCTACAGACTGTGACCAGTGTCCTGTTTACGGTGTGACCAACCAAAAACCAGAAGCGATGGCATCGGTGAAAACGAAAAGTGTCATATTTACGGATACACTCTTCCCTTCCAGGCTCCCCCTTTTCCTCGCCAGTGACGGATAGCAGAATCAAGGGTCATCAGGGTATAGAGAAAGGCAATCGCAGGGAGACAGAGGGCAAACCCAGGTGAGCAGCGATAAAACCGGACGCTGGGAAAGTAGGCCAGTGTCATCAGCAGGTAGGTAGCCAGGGAGAGAAGAGCGATTGCCCATTGCCCTGTCAGGATTCCCGCAACCAACCCAATGGGTGGCACCAGGTAAACCACCCCCATCCCCACCAGTGTGCCAATTAGTAGCCAGGGATTGTAGTTCAGTTGGGTATAGGCTGTCCGGGCCACCATATTCCAGATTGTTTTTAGATCAGGGTAGGGGCGCAGACTCTGCGTCAGGTCGCTGAGTCCCAACCAGATCCGACCAGACCCTCCATCTGCTCTTCCTCTTCTCCCAGTTCCCTTTACCTTTTGGGCCAGCGTACAATCATCAATCAGGGCCTGTCGAATGGTTTGCAGCCCACCGATTCGATCCAGCGCTGATTGCCGAATTAAAATGCAGCCCCCTGCTGCACCTGCTATCTTCCTGGTGGGGTTGTTGACCCAGCGAAAGGGGTAAAGCTTCATAAAGAAAAAGACAAACGCTGGAATCAGAAACTTTTCCCAAAAGCTTTCACACCGCAACCGCACCATGACAGATACCAGGTCTAAATCCTGATCTACCGCCTTAGAAACCAGCCGATTCAGGTTGGTGGGGTCGTGGGCAATATCCGCGTCCGTTAACAGAATATAGTCAGGGGAGAAGGTCTGGGCTTTTTGAACCCCCTGATCCATCGCCCACAGCTTGCCCGACCAGCCAGCCGGTAGTGATTCAGCGGAAATGATGTGCAGTAAATGAGTCTTGCTCAACGCCTCAGCCGTTTCCTTGGCAACCTGAGCCGTTCTATCGGTGCTGTGGTCATCCACCAGGACAATTTGAAAATTGCTGGGGTAGTTTTGGGTCAGGAGCGATCGCAAACTCTGAGGCAACACCTCCGCTTCATTGCGGGCGGGAACTACCGCACAAACCGAAGGCAACCACAACTGCGAAATGCCACTCGGAGCAATAGAATCTTCAGAACCCTCGGTTGCCGATTCTAAGCGCTGGTCACATAACCAAAAACCTCCCCAGCCCAGCAGCAAAACCAGCCAGATAGTCAGAGAAAGAAGCGCCAAACCCAACGCGATCGCCATACCCACCTCAAACCCTTTTTCCCGTGATGTTCAGATTCTGAAACAGGAGTTCTGCCTCACTGATTGTCTCAGATTGTTTTAGATCAATCGATTGAGCGTTACTGGAAAAAAGGACAGGCCAAGCTCGACTTTTTGAGGCTGGCATCATTTTCACCGGAACCTGGATTACAGATCTGTAGAGTGCATTTCCCTAATAGGAGAGTTCTTTCCCAATCCAGATAGGACCGCTATAGAGCGGTCATCACCTTAAGAAACTCTGTTGAGAGATGTTGAAAGACCACGTTAAAAGGTTCTTTCTGTTTGAAGAAAACCCGATTGACTGGCAAAACTCAATTGCCCTCACCCCAAACCCCTCTCCTGTTCTGAGAGAGGGGCTTTGAACTTAACAAGCAACTCGTTCTAGCCCCCCTTCGCCCCTAGTAGTTCACCAAAGGAACTTTGCCTGGTTGTCTAAACTCAGAAAAACCAATTTGCGCGGTTTTGCAAGGGTTGAAACCCTGCAAAATCTGCTTGGCAGACTACTAGTGGGAGAGGGGGTGGGGGAGGAGAGGGAAAAGATTTGTCAGTCAAGCAGGTGTTCGACTGAACTGCACCATTGGGCTAATAAAAAAGCCTGGCAGAAAGCCAGGCTCCTTGTGTTTACGCAGGCATTTTCAACTTATGGCTTAATGTCGCAAGTTAATGGGCAAGCGGCATAGGTTGCCTTATTCCGTGGATTTGCATTACCGCTCATCCAACGCAACCAACTTACTTCATGGGGATGAACTCCCTTCAATGCCAGCATCGCCGCAACGGTCATGACACCGGCCAGTTGAACTCCAATAAAACTACCCACTACTAGCAAAATTCCAAATCCAGGCATGACGGCATGCAGAACCAGCGCCAATATCGAACCAACCGTAACAATCAAAATCCCAACAGGAAATCCAATAATTAGCAAGCAAACTGTCAAAATTCCCGTCCACAGGACAAAACTTTTCAACATCTTCAAACCGTAGTCAGGCTGGTTGATAACCTGGCTTTGAGTAAACGTCACGTCTAACCTCCTGAATGAATAGTGAAGATAGTACAGAGTGCTTGCAAAAAGCAGTTCATCATTTTCGATGACTTTTTTGATGACTGTTTTTTTAGTGACTGCTCGATTAAGTCTATAGAAGGTTCGTTGAAAATCTAAGAGTTTTTCTAAAAAGTTTATCTACAGAAAATCATCTTTACAAAATCTGGCCTTGTAGGGGTCAGGTAAACACATGAGTGGAGTGAATTGGAGATTTAAGCGATTGACTCAAACTCCTATCCAGCAGTGGTTTGAGAGTGTGATAGGCGTTTATGCTTACCTTTCTCCTTCTTGCTAGTTTTATTTATGCAGCAGAAACAAAGTGACAAAAAATTTACTTAACAATTTGCAATAATATTCTCATAGATGAGTTTTTACTTATCCCGTACAGCAATAAAGAGTTTGCAATTGAATAACACGGTTGTGCGTCAAATTAATGTGGGACTGGTAGAGTAGAGAGGAACCTCGACTGGAAGCAAAGCGATAGAATGCCCTCTGTGCGGTCATAGCAAAGCGCATAAGCATGGCAAGATGCCGAATGGTCATCAACGTTATCTCTGCCCTGCTTGCCGTCAAACT
>JAIMBL010000002.1 GCA_023511615.1 Leptolyngbyaceae cyanobacterium HOT.MB2.61 | reverse complement strand
GAAAATTTTGACGAGTCACAGACCCTCAAAATTCAACCTCCATCAACTCCCTGGGCATTCGCTACCCGTCAAATTTGGTCTGCGACCCGTCAAAATTTTCCTGACGAGTAGGTTTACAGGTTTTATACCCCTAGGCGGGTCTGAAAATCGCATTTAGGGAATGGATATAATAACCCTTACTCTTCCCATCCTTCTGCTGGCTGGCTCGGTTTCAGGGATAACCAGGCAACGAAGAAGAAGAGAGCAGTAAGCAGTTGAATCACATCCAATGCGGACAGGTAACCATCAGAAAAGGAGGCGATGCTTCTGTCTGTAATTCCAAACAGCCAGGAGGAAATGCCGAGAAACCAGATGCCCCGCTTCAACTCTCTCAAAACCGGATAAAATTCTGCTGGACGATTTTTCATGACTAGCTCTTATTCGAAGCGAGACAACAAAGGAACAGAGCACCGCGAATCGCTAAGCGGTTTCCGTATAGCTTCTATGTTAAAAAACATTAACTATACTTGCCATAAGTCCACAGATACACCTGCTACAAAGTGCTCATGTTAAACCTGGCACGCTTGTGCCTCTAAGCGGTTACATCGATTAAAGGAGAAAGAGGAGCCAGGAGACCGGGACCAGAGACTAGGGACTGAAGGCTAGGAGAGTTGTTAGTTATTGGTTGTTAGTTATTAGAGAGGTTTGAGGGATGAAATGAAAACTCAAAACTCAAAACTTACCCGTTACCTCTCCCCTCCCTCCTCCCTATGAACAGTCCCCATCCCCTTCTGACCGAAATTGCCGCTCAGGCTCAAATACTGGTTAATGCAGAAACAGCGGTTGCGGCTCTGGCTGAGGATGAAGGCAAAACCGCTTACTGGTAGACCTAACAAGGTCATGATGAGGGGCACCAGCCGCCATCATTAACGACTCAAAAATCATTACGATTTGGGCACTACCCGTTTATTATGCAGCGGCGATCGGTAAGCGTACTGATGCGATCGCAAATCAGTAACAACGTACAGGTATGCTGGTGAAACAGCCTGGGAATTATTTTCGTTTGGTTGAGGAGGTTTTATGGTGTTTAACACTGCTTCAAAACGCTTGCAGGTTGCTGTGTTGAGTTTTGCTCTGACTTTGCCCCTGGCGATGATGACAGGATGTGCAACTCAGCAGCCAAATCAAACTTCTTCTCCGTCGCCAACGGAGACTGGCACTGCCAGCACCGATAAGAAGGGGCGACGTCTGGCCGTTGTTCTACCAGGGTTACCGAATGATCAATCCTGGGACCAAGCTGCTTACGATGCAGCTCAGGCACTCAAGGCGAAAGGAGTGGATGTAGCGATCGCCGAGTCTGTTTCCCCCGCAGATGCACCCAGAGTACTCCGGCAATTTGCCGATGCAGGCTATACCACTATCGTTGCCCACTCCTTTAATTTCCAAGACGCTGTTTTTCAGGTTGCTAAGGATTACCCAAACGTGAACTTTGCCTGGGCGGGTGGCATCAAAAAAACTGGTGAGAATGTGGCAGATTATGACCAGCCTTTCTACCAGGGGGCTTACATGGTGGGGTTAGTAGCAGCCAAACTGAGCAAAACAGGTAAGCTTGGAGCAATTCATGGATTTGACATTCCTGTTTGCCACGCTATGGGAGAAGCGATGCTGGCAGGAGCCAAAACTGAACGTCCCAATGTCACACTGGTGGCTTCGGCAGCAGGCGACTGGTACGATGTGACCAAGGCAAAGGAAGCGGCGATCGCCCAGGCTGACACGGGTGTAGATTTCTGGATTGGTTGTGGGATTGGCCCCGTACTGGGCGCGATCCAGGCAGCCAACACGAAGGGCGGGTACGTAACCAGCTATGTCGGCGACATGTCTTCTCAGGGACCTAAAGTGGTGGCCGCCAACCTGATCTGGAATATGGAGCCGTTGTTTAGTCGGATGCTGGAAGATACCGCCTCCGGTAATTTTGCCAACAAATTCTACCAAATGGCAGTGGCTGAAGGCGTCATCCGGGTTGACATTCCACCCAACTTCAAAAATACCGTTGGGGAGGACACCATCAAGAAAATTGAGGAAACCCGTGCTCGAATTGCATCCGGTGCCCTCAAAGTCCCCTTTGTGCCCAAATAGGGTGCCTTCCCCCTCCTCACTTCCTACTCTTCAGTTCCCCACTCCATCATCAACCCCATTTGGAGGATTGTCATGATTCAAACCACTGATCGCCATGCCAGTAGCGCAACTGAAAGCAGTACCAATGGAAAAGGGAAAGATCCGGTTTTGTGGAATGATTGGCATGTGGTTGCTAAAGGGGTGGATCTACAACCAGGAACCCTGATGAAATTCCGGTTATTGGATACCGACCTGGTGGTGTGGCGGGGGGAGGATGGGCAGGTGCATGTTTGGGCAGATCGTTGCCCCCATCGCAGTGTCCGCTTGTCCAACGGTAAAGTTGAGGGCAATACCCTGGTCTGTTCCTATCACGGCATGGTTTACAACCCGGAAGGGCAGTGTATCAAGGTACCAGCCCATCCGAGTTATCCACCGCCGAAGCAGGCCTGTGTTCGCACCTTTCAGGTAAGGGAGCGCTACAACCTGGTCTATGTCTGTCTGGGAGAGCCGGAGAAAGACGTGGTAGCATTTCCAGAATGGGATGAGTCAACCTATCGCTGCTATCTGACTGGACCTTATTTCATCCAATCAAACGGCTACCGGGCGATCGAAAACTTTTTGGATGTTGCCCACTTTCCCTTCATTCATGGGGGCATTCTCGGTGATTTGGATAAGCCAGAAATTGAAGACTACGAAGTGGTGATCAACGAAGCCGGTGTCTTCGCAAAGGATATCCGGGTGTGGCAACCCGATCCCTACGGAACTGGGGTTGGGGATTATGTCATTTATGACTACTGGGCGTTTCGTCCGCTGACAGCTTATTTGCGCAAGTACAGCCCTAATGGGGATTGTCTGACTCTGCTCTACAATGTGACTCCGATTAGCGAAGAGGAGTGCGTCGCCTGGATGAGCGGTTCATTAAACTATGCTCATAGCATTTCAGACGAGGAGGTTCAGGCATTTCAGGACAAGATTGTTTTGCAAGATTTGAATAATCTGGAGTCCCATTTTCCCAAGAAGTTGCCGCTGAATGCGCCGCTGGAATTTCATGTACCTAGCGATCGCTCCACGTTGATGTACCGTAAATGGCTGAAACAGCTTGGCATCACCTACGGCATCCTCTAAGGTTGTTTTTCTGAGGCAGGGCTTGCTTTGGATTGTCCAGGGATGCGGTAAGGATCGCCCCTCCCTTCTGAAGTTGCTGGAGACGAATACTTCATGCGGTACAGCTGATCCATCCACTGGTCAATGCGGCTACGAGCTTCCTCATACAAACTGCCCGTCGGAGAAACCATAAAAGCCGCGTCAATCGCTGCTTGCAGGGAGTCTTCGTTACCTCGCCTGGCTAACCGCATGGCCCGATCCAGATGGTAGCGGTCTTCTATCGCTTCAGCCTGCCGTTGCCAGGTTTCAATGTGTTTTTGGGCTTCCTCATAGGTTGGAGTCCCGTAATAAATCTGCTGGGCTTCTTCAATCGCTGCCTTCAGCCCCTTCAGGGTTCCTGATCGCGCCAATGCTTTTGCTCTACGCCAGTGGGCGATCGCCTCCGCCTCAAAGCCCCGCTCCCATTTGGCAAAGCTCTGAAAAGGATTAGCACGAGCTTTTTCGGCTGCCGCTCTCTCCGCCTTTTGTTGTTCTCTGCCCGCCTGTACTCCGTTGAGCAATTCTTGATACTTCGTAGTTTCCCAGTAGCGGTTACCCAACTTCACCAGTTCTCTGGCAATGTTCAAAGCCTTCGTCCACTCCTGCCTTTCAATTGCATCCTGGGTTTTGCTATAAATCTCTTCTGCCTTTTCCCAACTCTTTTTCCACTCGTCAATACGGCCAGTTGCTGTGGAGTAAACCCGGCTGTTGATGGAAATTAGCCGGGTGATATGGATGGCTCGATCCAGATCCCCTTCCTGGTAAGCGGCCTCTCCCAAGTCGAGCAAATCCTGGGACCACTGTTCCAGACGGCGATCGCCCGTGGCTCGTAGTGGGTCGCCTGCTGGTATCAAATTGATCAATTTAATCGCGTCGCGCAGGTTCTCTACGGTTTTGTTCCGGGTCATTTCATCCGCACAGTAAAGGAGCACTGACGACGGATTGTCAGAAGATAAATTAGTCCGGCAGTCAGCAGGTTCTGCCACTTTCAACAAATTCCGAACCGCCATCATCCCCGCCACCCCTGGCATAATCAGGGCAACCGTTAATCCTGACCCCAGCAGCAGCAAACGCTGCCAGGATGCAGTTTCCAACCATTTCAAAAGCGTTTTGGAGGAGGCTGGCTCTGGTGGCTGGGAAGGGTCTGGTGAAGGATTGATGGGAGAGGTATCCATCTGGCTAAACAACGCTTTCGCAACTCTAACAGAATTGTGACGGAGAAGCTCAAGCGGAGTCTATTCCCTGTTCAGTGGGAAGGTGGAAATAAGTAGCTGGGTGCACTTAAATTAAAGATGGCTTTGGGGGTGGAGGGGGTGAAACCCCCTGCCTGCGGGCAACGCCCCCACTCCCCTTTCTTCCAATTAATGATGTCTACCTGTTTATAACTAATTATCCTCTTTTCTGGTTGCAATCAAAAGCTATAGGTTGTTCTCAGAACACCAATAAAGACATCATCGTTATCCCGGTTCTGGTTCAGCGCGGGCAGCCAGATGAGGGCGGGGGTAAAGGAGAGTCCAGGAAAGAGCTGAAACTTGTACATGGCTTCAATATGCAGGGCATCGTCTCGATCTGGAACAGAGCGCTGCCTTCCACCGGATGCAACTCCCTTGAGAGTTGGTTCTGATCCCACAATAATGGCCCCCAGGCCACCTTTCCCAAAAAGGTCAGGAAAAGTCAGAATCCCGGCGTAGTTCCAGATATCAGCATCACCAAACCCAATCAGACGGGCTTTGGTCAGCCCTGCCCAACCACCAATTACAAAGCCACGGGAGATGGTAAAGGAGGCTTCTACTCCGTAGGAATTGCTGGCGATCGGGGTGCTGGGTGGAAACAGAGGGGCAAATCCCTGGGAGCCGGGCAGCAGATTGCCCAGGAAGGTGCCCGTTGCCGTTCCAGGGCCACCATAGCGAAATTCGCCCGCGTCATTGTAAGCATGGACGTAGGTAAAGCCCAGCTTAAAACGGTTAAATGGCTGCACCACAAGTTGGGCCAGGGCTGAGTAATTACCGTTAAACAGGCCAGAATCAATTCCTGGCAGGCTAGCAGTGTTTGACAAATAGCCCAGGTCAATTCTGAAGGCATCGCTGAGTTTGAGGTTGATCCCTACGCCTGCTCCATTGCCGCCTATCCGGTAAATGGGGTTGTGTTGACCAAACCGGGAAACCGCCCCGCTGCCCCCATCTTGGTCATCCAGATAGGGATTGACCGTGTCGGCGTAGTTAAAGTGAGAACCACCTGCGCCAAAGACTGTAACGGCTGCCCAGTCGCTAATCGCAAAGCCATAGCTGAGGAGGCTGACTCGAACTGAATTGGTGGTTTCAGCGACGTTGGAGTTGTCATAGGCCAGCCGACCTTCGTTGGAGAAGAGTAGATAAGCCGAGTTGGTGCCACCTGTTACCCCACCGGAAGCCAGGTTGGGAATGGCGTTTCCGGCTTCAAGTCTGGTTAATAGCAGATCTTTACCCGTGAAACTGGTCAAAAAGTTGAGGCGAACCCGGTTTTGAAAGACTGCCTGCGATCCCCGGTCTTGAATGTTGGCTGGGATACGTCCAAATCCGGTAATGTCTTCTCCACCCAGAGAATCGCTTCTGGCAAAAATGACTTCTCCGGCGAGTTTAGTGGTGGTCGAGAACTGTTGGTTTTCTAGCGTAGCAGTGCGGACATCGAGGGTGTCAATGCGACCCCGAAGCACGGCCAGTTCTGCTGCAAATTCTTCTTGCAATCGTTGGATCTGGGCCAGGTCTTCTTTTCGGACTAAATCAGCGGTTGCTGCGGTCAACAATTCGCTCACCCGGTCCATGCAGGCATTAAGCCCCGCAGCAAACTCGTAGCGGGAAAGAGCACGGTTACCCCGAAAGGTGCGATCCGGGTAACCGACGATACAGCCGTAACGTTCAACCAGCGATTGCAACGCCTGAAATGCCCAGTCGGTTGGCTTCACATCTGTTAGTTGGGAGACGGAAGTCACCTGATCCATCCCCGAAACAGCATTTTCTGGCTCACTATTTTCTGGCTTACTTACCTCCATTGCATTTAAGGGAGGGGCATCCTGGGCGATCGCCGCCATCGATGATGCGATCTCCCCCATCATCGTTGCAGTCAGCAACACAACCCCAAGTTTCGGAAAGTGGCTTAGCAAATAACGCTGCAAAGAATGTTGTAAAGACAGTCCAGGCATTTTTTTTCTCACTACGACACAACCCGCAAAACTTCTATCACAGAAATTGTGCGAAGGAGTCAGGAGAATCACCACTTATAAGAAGTGGCACAGGCCAGATTGATGAGTTTAGTCCACCCCCAACGGGCTGTTTCCGTTACGCCGGAAAGAGTTGTTCACTTACGAAAAACCCTGCATAAATTGGCAGGATAAATTGGGTGATTGCCAGAAACTGCCCGATCATTGCGTTTAACAAGCTTTAATACTCCTCCTCCTGAGCTTCCTCTCTGGTGTTGGTCTGGCGGAAGGGGGTTTCCCGCACAAATTTCATGTGAATAGAGCGGTTCTGTTCGCCATCAGCAGCCACGGCCATGATCGGGAAGTCGAGCAGGCCATCCTGGAAGGACATCTGGAAGCGGAAGGTGCCATCGGGGTTGAGTTGAATCGGGCGACCGGCGATCGTTACTGTGGCGTCGGGTTCTGTTGCCCCATAAATGATCAACTCAGCATCCGCCACTAACCAGAACTTGCGAGCGCGAATGGGTGGCATGGAGGCTGAGAAGCCAACCCCAGACATAGTTAGCCCAGACATGGTGGGCACTCCAGGTACAGCTCCCATTCCCACACCAGAGGGGAAGACATAGGAACTGATGGCCGCTCCGGAGGCCATTTGCATGGAACCAAAGACTGAACCTGGAACGTGCTGCATGGAGCCGAAGAGGGAACCCGCAACGCGCATTGCTTCCGCAGATTCTGCCATGCCAAAGATTTGATCGTAGATGGGGTTGCCGGTAGCCACCCGACGACCGGGAGGAACCAGAGTGGCAAAGGTTTTGCCGCGCAGGTCTTGATTCCAATCGATGGTGGCAAAGTGGTCTTCATACCAGTCAGAGGGAAAGACCGGCGGGATGCGACAGGGCGCAGAACGAGCCAGCATGAGCCACCGGCCATCGACTGTCAGGTAGCCGATTTCGGCAATGTAGTCGCGATCGCTCACCGGAACAGGCACATACCAGTCCCGTGCCATTTCATCACAGTCATACTGCTGCAAGCTGTGGGGAGCCTGGTAGCTCAGGTCAATATCGGTGACATCGTAAATCCGCAGGGCCAGTTTCTGCCCACCCTGACGCCGCAATTCCTCCTTGTGCTCATTGGGGGCGTCCCAATAGGCATAGGCCCACTGTGGATCGCGGGGCATCAGAACAATGCGGCTCTCACCATAGCCATCGGGCAGTTCCACAAGACCTTTATCAACGGAGGCCAGTTCTTCGCTGCTGAGGTCCGTTTGTCCGACATCAAACTTCGCTGCTTCCACATAGGACTGATCATCACTGTCCCGTACCGCCATCGCAACTGCTCCCGCTCCAGCAGCCAGGGCTGCCCCTGCCAGGGCTGGATCGATTTTGGGCGCATCAACCACCACTTCCTCATCGGAATAGACGGGGGGAGCGACGCGAACTGAATTTGATCGCGCCATTGGCAACCAACGACCATCGGCGGTCAGATAGCCCACTTCAGCCACATAGTCACGGTTATGCTCTGGAATTGGCAGGTTCCGGTCCCAGGACCAATCGGCCACGTCAAACTCTTCAGTGCTGTGGGGGGTCGAGGTTTCCGGATCTAAACCCGTCACATCATAGAGGCGTAATACCAGATTCTCACCGCCCTGGGCCTGAATTTCGGCTTTATGCGCAGCGGGTATTTCCCAGTGGGCATAGGCTTGATACTGATCCCGCGGAGTCAATGTGATGTGGCTGCGAGTAGTGGGTTTGTCGCTGACCAGCCTGGCGATCGCTGCTGCTCCAGCACCTGCAGCCGCGGCCCCAGTCGCCAGGCCAATCCCAATCCCATTGGGCTTAGTGGGTACCGCCGCATCCGGCACAGCGCTCACAGTTGCTTCCGGTGGGGTCACTCCCAGCACAGGGGAAACGGACGGAATTTCTGCGGGGGATGGTGCAACGGGGGGCACCACCGCTGGAGGTGCAGGAGGAACCGCTGGTGGTGTGGCGGCTCCCAGTGACGGAGGAAGGGCTCCATCGGCCATTCGCCTCCCTTTACTACGCAGACCAAGCCAGCCCAAAAGTAACAGGGGCAGAAGTAACAGCCAGAGCCAGGGAGAAACGGAACCGTCCGTATAGTTCCCAATGCTGCCCCAGTTGGTTCGCAAAGGGGCTGGATCTGCAGGTTCTTTAGGTGTAGTCGGTTCAGTGGGCAGTTCGGGTGTCACAGGCGCAGGACTGGCGTCGGGAGAAGGCGTGATCTGGGCGATCGCCCCCTCTTCCCTCGCTTCCTCAATTGCCAGATCGTTTTCAGGGGCGCCGGCCACCAACAAAAATTGACGTACCGCTGGCGAAGCCGTGTCTTTATAAACGTAAACAAGGGGTTGGGAGAAGGGATAGCGGGGGTCATCCGGCAGAGTGTTGTGCATGGGTAGTACTCGCACACCCGGCTGGTTGACTACCTGATCGGCAATGGCGTAGCTGATGCCGTCGCTGCCTAACTCTTTGAGAATGGCTTCAGTGCTATCTTCTTTGACCTTAACCACGTTTGCCCCAACTTCAAAAGGGGCTGACTGAAATACGGGATAATTCTGAAATGCCTGACGGGTATCGCTTTCCTCCGGTCGATCAACGAACCGAATTGGGCCGGGCGCTCCCCCTACCTGGGACCAATCCGTAATTTCGCCCCGGAAGATTTGGGCAAACTGGCGATCTTCCAGACTGCCATCAAAGGGATTGTCGGGACCCACGATCATAGCAATTTTGCGGCGGGTAACGACAACCTGCTTCAGCCCCTGGGCCTTTTCCGCGTCAGTGAGTGCCCGTCCAATCGCCGCCAGATCCACCTTCCCATCCAGCAGAGCCTGGATTGCGGCAGGAGTCCCATTATAGTCGAATTCAACCGCTGCTCCAGAATACTTCGCTTCGTACTTCTCTTTCAGCACCTGGTTGATGGCTTTCATACTGGTTGAACCATCGACCCTCACCGTCTGATTTTTAGGAGCGACCGGAGGCACACTCAAAGACGGCGCAGGAGACTGAGCTAACGCCGGGTCATTCAAGAGAAAGGATTGAACAAAGGGTTCAAAAGCCGCCGCGAGAGCAAGCAGTAAAGCGAAACGAAGGACGAAATCGTCTTTTTTTGGCACCATCATATTAAAAGCAGCCCAGCCAGTCCTATTTGACGTTAATTTTTGCAAAAGACTCCCGAATTGTATAGCCCTCTGTCCACGAAAGGAAGCCCACATGGACACCGCCCCTGTTGATCCAGCTCATTCCTTCCAAGCCACTCTGAGCAAGATGGAGATAGCGCTGGAAGCGATCGCCGATGCAATCGTCTGGACCGACGCTCAGCAGCGAATTGAGTGGTACAACCCCGCCTTTAATCGCCTGGTTAACCACCCCTCCACCTCCCTGATTGGTGCCAGCCTGATCGACGTGCTGCCACTGACTCAGGCCGGGCAAGGGGTCGCTGCCACCGCCTATCCCGATGCCAGAGTCCGCCAGGGAGAACACCCGACGACCGAGTATGAGTATGGGCAGGGCGAGCAGTCCCGCCTGCTGGAAATCGCAGCTACCTGTGTTGAGTCTGAGGATGGGCAATCGGTGGTGTTGGTGCTGCGGGACATCACCCAGGCCAGGCGGGTGGCGGCGGAGCATCAACGGGTGGAACAGGAGCAGGAACAAACCCTTTCCCTCCTGAAAGCGACCCTGGAATCGACCGCAGACGGCATTCTGGTGGTGACCCACGATCGCAATACCCCCATTTACAACCAGAAGTTTCTGCAAATGTGGGGGTTGCCAGAAACCTTGATGCAGCCCGGTTATGCCAATGAACGATTGCAAGTATTAGCCGACCAGACGAAAGATCCGGAGGGCTTTACTGCCAGAGTTTGGGAGCTATTTCGCGATCGCCCCGAAGAAACAGCCCTGGAGTTGCTGGAGTTCAAAGATGGGCGAATCTTTGAGCGCTACTCCCAACCCTTACGCAAGGGAAATGAAATAATTGGGCGCGTCTGGAGCTTTCGGGATATTGGCGAACGCCAGCGCAATGAACAGGCTCTCCAGCAACAAGCCATTGCCATCAAAACCTCTATTGATGGCATTGCCATCCTGGATGCCAACGAAACCTACCTTTATTTGAATGAGTCCCACGCGCGCATTTACGGGTACGGCAGCCCCCAGGAATTGATCGGCAAAAACTGGCAAACCCTCTATGACGAGGCAGAACTGCTCCGGTTCGAACAAGAAATTTTCCCAGAGTTCTATCGCACAGGGCACTGGCAGGGAGAAGCGATGGGTGTGCGGCGCGATGGTCGTCGATTTCCCCAGGAAGTTTCCCTCTCGGCTACCCAAAACGGCGGTTTCGTCTGGGTCGTGCGCGATATCAGCAGCCGCAAACAGGCAGAGGCCGCCCTTAGAGAAGCTGAAGAACGCTACCGCAGTATCTTTGAAAATGCCGTTGTTGGGATTTACCAGACGGCTCCTGATGGACGCTACCTCAGCGTCAACCCAACTCTGGCTCGCATGCACGGTTACGAATCTCCTGCTGAAATGGTACAGGCATTGACGGATATTGCTCAGCAACTTTACGTCAACCGCGATCGCTGGGAGGAATTCAAACAGTTACTAACAGAAAACGAAACTATTACCGACTTTGAAGCCCAGGTTTACCGCAAAGACGGCAGCATCATCTGGGTTTCCGAAAATGCCCGCACTGTGCGTGATCGCGATGGCAATGTTCTTTACTACGAGGGTAGTAGCATCGATATCACCGAACGCAAACAGGCCGAGCAATCCCTGCGAAATAGCGAAGAACGGCTGCGGCTGGCCCTGGAAGCGGGACGTATGGGCATCTGGGACTGGAACATTCTCACGGGTGAGGTGAAATGGTCCGACAACCTGGAAGAGGTGCATGGCATGGAGCGGGGTCGCTTTGGCGGCACCTTTGCCGAATTTCTCCAGATTATCCATCCCCAAGACCGGGAATGGGTCAGCCAGGAAATTGCCCGCGCTGTTGAAACAGGAGAAAAGTATGACATTGAATTTCGCATTCTCTGGGCCGACGGCAGCATTCACTGGATTGCGGGCAAAGGGCAAACCTTCCGCAACAGTAGCGGAAACCCCATCCGCATGATTGGCACCGGCATGGATGTGACCGATCGCAAACAGGCCGAAGCAGGTTTGCGCCAATCCGAAGCCCGCTTTCGGATGCTCTACGAAGCCACGGGCCTGGCTGTAATGCTGCTGGATGAAAGTGGATTCTTCGACTGCAACCAGGCCGCGGTGGACCTGCTCGGCTATCCCCGGCAGGACATTATCGGCAAGTTTCCCAGCGAAATTTCGCCTCCCCTCCAGATGGATGGACAAGATTCCGCCAGCCTTGCCAGACAATTGATTGACATTACCCTTGAGCACGGCAGTAACCGCTTTGAATGGACTCACCGCCGCCCCAATGGTAGTGAACTTCCGGTGGAAGTTTGTCTCACCCGGATAGAAGGGGGGAGCACCGTTGAACCATCCCTGCGAGATCGCGTCTTTATCCAGGCTATCCTGCAAGACCTGACCGAGCGCAAGCAAGTAGAAGCTGCCCTGGCAGAACAGGCCAGCCTGGAAGCCTTCCGGGCCGATGTGGACAATGCCCTCGCCCAGAGCGACACCATGCCCATCATGCTGCAACGTTGCGCGGCGGCGGTGGTCGTTCATCTCAATGCCGCCTTTGCCCGCATCTGGACACTCAACCCGGAAGAGAATGTGCTGGAACTGAAAGCCAGCGCTGGCATGTATACCCGGCTAGATGGGTCTTACAGCCGCATACCCGTGGGAAGCCTCAAGATTGGGGCGATCGCCCAAAATCACCAACCTTTCATCACCAATACCGTGCAGGACAACTCTGGACTGTTCAACCAGGAGTGGGCCAGACAAGAGGGATTAGTATCCTTCGCAGGCTATCCCTTGATGCTGGGAGATCAGTTTCTGGGCGTAATTGCCATGTTCTCACGCAAACCCATCACAGAGTCCATTGCCGAAGCGCTGGGGTTTGCCGCCAGTGAAATTGCCCTTGGCATCGGGCGTAAGCGAGCCGAAGCAGCGTTACGAGAAAGCGAAATCAAGTTCCGCACGATTGTGGAAAACGCCAATGATGTGATTTTTGCCCTTACACCGGAGGGGGAAATTTCCTACATTTCTCCCAATGTATTCTACATCCATGGCTACGCTCCATCAGAACTGGAAGGCAAACCCTTCGCGGACTATGTCCATCCCGATGATTTGCCCCAAAATATGGAAGCGTTGAATCAAGCGATCGCAACGGGCAAAAACCAGTCGGGGATTGAGTACCGTTCCCGACACAAAGAGGGGCACTGGCTCTGGCAAATTGCCAACATTTCCGTTTCCCAGGATCAGGATGGCCGTCCGTTAATTGTTGGAGTAGCACGGGACATTACCGAACGCAAATACGCCGAGGAGCGGCTGCAGGAAAGCTTTAATCTGCTCAATGGGGTGATTAACGGCACCAATGACTTCATTTTTGTGAAAAATCTCCAGGGGCAATACATCCTGGTAAATCGTGAGTTTACCGAAGCCTTTGGGCGACCGAATGAGGAAATCATTGGCCTGGATGACTTTGCCATTTTTCCCGCTGAAGCCGCGCAACAGATTCTGGACATTGATGCCAATGTCTACGCAGGCGGAACCTTTAGAACCTTTGAAGAAAAAATTCCGATTCACGGAACCTTGCGCACCTTCCTGACCACGAAAACGCCCTACCGGGATGTGCAGGGCAATATCATTGGACTGATTGGCATTGCCCGTGATATCAGCGATCGCAAACAGGCCGAAGAAGCCCTCCGCCGCAGCGAATTGAAATACCGCAATATTTTTGAAAACTCCCACGTAGGCATCGGGCGCACCCGCCTGGAAGATGGCCTGTTCCTGGAAGTCAACCAGCGCTATGCCGAAATTATGGGCTTCAGCGCTCCGTCCGATCTGGTGGGCAGACGGTTTACCCGTGAGTTCTACGCCAATCCCGAAGACCGCGATCGCCTCCTGAAAGCCCTGGAAGCTGAAGGCGAAGTACGCAGCTTTGAAGAAAAACTGCTCCGCCCCGATGGCACAATTGCCTGGGGGCTTCTATCGCTGAGGCTGAACCGGGAAGAAAACTGCATCGAATTTGTGATTGCAGATATTAGCGATCGCAAACGCCTGGAAGAAGAATTGCGTCAGTCTCAACAGTTTCTCGACAGCATCATCAACAACATTCCCCTCGCTCTGTTCACAAAAGATATCCGCAACGACTTCCGCTACGTACTGATCAACCAGAACTCAGATCGGATTCTGGGATTTTCACGGGAAGGGGCGATTGGCAAAAACGACTATGACATGCTACCCAAGGAATTAGCAGACATTTACCGAAAGCAGGACGAGACAGCGATTTCCCTGGGAACAGTTTATGAAATCCCCGAATATTTGATCAAAAGCGGCGATCGAACCATCCTGGCCCGCTCCCTCAAACTCCCCCTATTCGACAGCAACGGCAATCCCACCTACCTGCTTTGCATCTCCGAAGATATCACCGAGCGCAAACGGCAGGAAGACGCTCTCCGGTTAATTGTGGAAGGAACCGCCTCCAAAACAGGGGAAGAATTCTTCCGTAGCTGCGTCCGTTACCTGGCAGAAGTGTTGCAGGTACACTGTGCCTTTGTAACAGAGTGGGCTAACGAAAAACGCACCAAAGCCCGTATCCTGGCGATCTGGATGGGTGGCGAGTTTAGGAACAATTTTGAAATTGACCTCTATGGCACCCCCTGCGAACACGTTGTTGCAGATAAGCAGGTTTACTTCTATCCCAAAGATGTTCCCGTCCACTTCCCCAACGATCCCTACCTCCACGTCTTAAAAGCAGAAAGTTATTTGGGAATTCCGCTGCTCGGTTCATCGGACAATTTGCTGGGCTATCTGGCAGTCACAGACACCAAACCCATGCACCCCGACCCTGGTCGGGAACTGATTCTGAAGATCTTTGCCGCCCGCGCTGGAGCTGAGTTGGAGCGGCAACATGCAGAAACCGCCCTCATGATTGCCAAAGAAGCGGCTGAAGCTGCCAATCGTGCCAAAAGTACCTTCCTGGCCAATATGAGCCATGAACTGCGCACGCCGCTCAACTCCATCCTTGGTTTTACCCAGTTAATGGTGCGCGATTCCACCCTGGCATCGCAACAGCGCAACTTCTTAGAGACAATTAACCGCAGCGGTGAACATCTCCTCACCCTGATCAACGATGTGTTGGAGATGTCCAAAATTGAGGCGGGTAAAACTGTACTCAAACCTGAACCCTTCGACCTTCATTTGCTGTTGCAAACCGTATACGGAATGTTCCAGACACGGGCAGAAAATAAGCAACTGTCGCTTGAATTTAGCCTGGCTCCCGATTTGCCTCAGCACATCGTCACCGACGAAGGTAAACTGCGGCAGGTGTTAATTAATCTGTTGAGCAACGCCATCAAGTTCACTCAGACTGGAGGGGTGGTATTGCGTGTGGAGTGGGGCAATTGCAGAGATGAGGAAGACGGGAAACTCCAGGCTCAAAGTCTTCCCCTTTCTCCCCTCCCCCTTTCCTCCTTCATCCTCCACTTCGAAGTAGAAGATAGTGGCATCGGCATTGCCCCCAATGAGTTAATCGATCTCTTCCAACCGTTTGTCCAAACCACAAGTAGCAGTCAGCATCGTGAGGGAACCGGGTTGGGATTAGCGATCAGTCGCCAGTTTGTGCAGCTCATGGGAGGCAGTATTGGCGTCACCAGTACTCTGGGACAGGGTTCAACCTTCAGCTTTAATATCCCCGTTCCCCTTGCCGATCCAGCAGAAATTTTGCCGTCCAGCCATCATGGGCGTGTGATTGGATTGGCTCCCAATCAGCCCACTTATCGCATTTTGGTGGTGGACGATCGCCCCGAAAATCGCGACCTGATCGCCCAACTTCTGTTGGCTGTTGGCTTTGAGGTGCAAACTGCAAACCACGGACGGGAGGCGATCGCCCAATGGCAAACCTGGCATCCCCACCTGATCTGGATGGATATGCGAATGCCGGTCATGGATGGCTATGAAGCAACCCGACGCATTCGGGACATCGAATCCCGCGCCCTTTTGTGTGTGCAAAATACCACCAAAATCATTGCCCTTACCGCCAGCGCCTTTGACGAACAGCAATCCACTATCCTGGCTGCCGGTTGCGATGATTTAGTCATCAAACCCTTCCGGGAAGAAGTGGTTTTTGAAAAGATGGCAACCCATCTGGGCGTGCAGTACATCTACGCCGAAGAGCCAGCCCCCCCAAACCCCCCATCCCTTCAAAAAACCAGCGATGCAGAAACTTCCCCCCTCCCCTCCCTCCACCTCCTCTCCATGCCTTCAGAGTGGATCGCCCAACTCCATCAAGCCGCCCTTGCCGTCGATGCCGATCAGATTTTGCAACTGATTGAGCAAATTCCCGAAAGCGATCGCGCTCTAGCAGAAGCTCTCAAAGACCTCGTGCAACGGTTCAACTTTGATGAGATTCTTGAGCTGACCCAGCAGGAGCCGGACAGGTCGGTTGTTAGTTAGTTAGTTCATTATTGGTTGTTAGTTGTTAGTGAAGTGAGAGAGGAGAAGGGTAGATGGGTGAGGGGGTGATAGGGTGATTACTCTTTGTTATATCCCTCACTCCCCTACTCCCCCACCCATCCACTCATCCACTCTCTCACTCTCTCACTCTCTCACTCCCTCACCCCTCCACCCCTTCACGGTATTTGCCTCGTAGTCACCATGAGTGACGCAGCGTGGTGAGTGCTGGTTGTTGGATTATCTGCTGAAACGGTGTTGGGGGTGGTGTTTGCGATCGCCAGCAATGCCAGAGTTGCTCCCACAGCAGTTCCCAATCTGTAGATTGTATTCATCATGGCGGCGGCTCCTTACAGGTAGACGATAATCAAGAAAAAGGAGGCTATTTCTTACCAGAGGCTTCTTTATAATTTTTGCTGCCAGCGGCGGACAAATTCAGCCAGCGTTCTGGGAGGGAGTTGATTTTGCAGCCATTGGAGGGCTTCGGCTTGGTGGGGGAAATTCAGGGGGTTGTAAGACAGACACATATCCTCCAACCGAATCGGTGGTTTGTCTTCGCGCAACTCTTTCCAGACGATCAGGCCAGTCGCTCCATCCGGGACCAGCCCACGTTGCTGCTGAAATAGAATGACAGCCGCCTTTGTCGCCGGACCCAAAAAACCATCTACCAGCAAGTTAGCTCCCTTTGCATTTAATAGCTTTTGCAACTCAACTACTGCCGGACCAAAATCTCCTTCATACAAGGTTGGATTGGTAATCGCTGAAACAATCTCGGCAGGGAATTCACAGGAAGCACTCATTGGATTAAACCCCTTAGTGAAGCAAATAGCCTATAGTTCCTAAGTTAGAGAGCGATAGAGAAGAACTGGGGAAGAAAAGCAATCAGGGAAAATATAGGCAGGACAGAATCAACAACCTAAAAAATTTGCTGCTACTGTGAAAGCCACCTGACCCAAGCGTTAGGATGGCACCAAACCCATCCTGAATAGCCAATGCCCTGTTGTTGCAATGACCCCTCCTGCATCCAACTTTCCCAGAGCCGATATTCTGGTCATAGACGACACACCCGATAACCTCAATCTGCTGTCTGCCATGCTGACCGACCAGGGCTACAAAGTCCGGAGCGTGACCAAAGGTTCTACGGGTTTGCGGGGTGCCCAGGTTGCTCCACCCGATCTCATCTTGCTGGACATCAACATGCCTGAAATGAATGGTTATGAGGTGTGTCAGCAGCTAAAAGGGAGCGATCGCACCCGCGAAATTCCCGTCATTTTCATCAGCGCTCTGGAAGATGTACTGGATAAGGTAAAAGCCTTCTCGGTTGGGGGCGTAGACTACATCACCAAACCCTTCCATGTTGAAGAAGTTCTGGCCAGAATAGAAACTCATTTGACCATTCGAAATCTGCAAAAAAAACTTCAAGAACAAAATTTTCAGCTCCAGCAAGAAATCCGCGAACGGCAGCAGGCCCAGGAAAAATTCACCAAAGCCTTTCGCTCCAGCCCCGCCCCGATCGCCATCTCTACTCTGGCGGAAGGGCGTTTCATTGATATCAACCCAAGTTTTCTCAGAATGAGTGGCTATTCCCGGCAGGAAGTGATTGGGCACACCTCAGCCGAACTGAAACTGGGAATCGACCAGGAAATTTACAACCAGGCCGTACAGGAACTGCAAGAAACCGGAACCCTCTTCAATCAGGAATGTGAATTTCGCACCAAGTCCGGTGAAGCCAGAGCTGTACTGATTTGCATTGAATTAATTGAACTGGGCGGAGTTGAATGCACTCTCAACATCATCACCGACATCACCGAACGCAAACGCCTGGAGAACGAATTCATTTCCCTGGTCAGCCACGAACTGCGCACACCCCTAACCTCGATGATGGGAGCCTTAGATATTCTCAGTGCGGGCGAGTCAGGCACCCTTACCGAGCAGGGTCGCAACATCCTCAATATCGCTACAACCAATGCCGAACGGCTCATTCGCCTGATCGACGACATCCTTGACCTGGAGCGGATGAAGTCCGGCAAGATTACGATGCAGAAGACGCAATGCAATGCGGCTACCCTGTTTACCCAGGCAACTGAAGTAATGCAGGCAATGGCAGACCAGGCAAACATTACGCTCATCACCCATCCTCTGGATGTCGTTCTTTGGGCAGATCCTGATCGCCTTCTACAAACCCTCACCAATTTACTCAGTAACGCCATCAAGTTTTCAGAATCGGGAGGAACCGTGTGGCTCAGCGCGGAGCAAGTAAAGAGTGAAGAGAAAGGAGGGCAGAAGGGGCTGGGGACTGGGGATTGGGGGGCTGGGGCCAGGAAGAACAAAGAAGAGGGAAGCCAGAGGTGGGAAAGGAAAAGGGAGAAGCTAATAACCGACAGTCAGGAGTCAACTCAAAACTCCTCCCCCTCCTCCCCTCCTCCCCCTGCTCTCCTGATCACCGTCAAAGATCAAGGTCGCGGCATCCCCGTGGACAAGTTGCAAACTATCTTCGAGCGATTTCAGCAAGTCGATGCATCCGACGCTCGTAAAAAAGGAGGAACGGGGTTAGGCCTTGCTATCTGCCGTAACATTGTGGAGCAGCATGACGGCAAAATTTGGGTAGAAAGCACCCTCGGCAAAGGCAGCACATTCTATGTGTTATTGCCCCTTACTTTTCCTGAGTAGAGTAGAAAACTTCGCAGGCTGCGCGAGATGATGTAGCTATTGCCCCCAGGCTCAGGACGGGGTGCAGAGGTTACCCTCTGATGTATCACCCTTCCACCTCATCTTCCTCCACTCCCTTTCGGGTAGTTTGCCGTTTGCGGAAGAGGGAGGAGATCTGGTTTTTAACAGCAGAGAAGGCGTTGACTTCGCTGAGGCCGCGACCAAGTAGGACGGCAAGAACGAGCATGCCCTGGATGACACCAGCTAAAGACGACTCCAGATTCAGATTGAGGGGGAGTTGCAGGCTGCCAATGTTGAGGGCACTGAAGAACAATGAGACGGGCAGGATCATCCAGGTGTTGAAGCCTACCAGCATGGCGACCAGCAACGCCAGGAAGCCCAGGTTACTGGAAATACTCGGAATCAGACGATGAAAAACAGCCAGAACTTGCAGCGAACCGGCAATTCCAGCCAGGACACCACATATCACAAAAGCACTGATCAACTGGCGGACAGAGGGGATGCCCAGAATGTAAGATGCTTGCAGATTCCGCCCTACCGCCCGGAGTTGTAGCCCAAAGTGGGTGCCTCGCATAACGACGATGGTTAAGACCAGGGCCGCGATTCCTAACCCCATTGCAATGGGACTGGCTTCGGTGTTGCCGAAGGTAGGGAGCCAGAGGGATTCCTTAAATTGTTCGGTCCCACTCATGGAAGCAACTCCTTCCTTCTGCCAGGGACCAAAGATGAGATAGAGGGCCAATCCATCGGCGACGAAATTCAGCCCCAGTCCGGCAAAAATTTCGTTGACGCGACCGTAAATATTTAAGACACCTGCAAATAGCCCCCATAGTCCTCCTCCCAGGGCTCCGGCCAGGATCGCCAATCCAATCACCAGAGGAGCGGGCAGAATATCCTGGAACACACGAATGGGAACCATGGTGGCGATCGCCCCCGCTACAATTTGCCCCTCAATACCCAGGTTGTACAAACCTGCTGTGAAGGTAAACATTAACCCGCTGGTACAGAGCAGCAGAGGAGCCAGCGTTGCAATGACTCTGGCAAACTGTCCCGGTGTGCCAAAAGCACCCGCCCCCATTTTGCTGATGACTTCGATGGGAGAAGCTCCCATCAACAGAATGATGGCGGCAATGAACCCTAATGCGATTGAGAGAGAAACTGCCTGGTAGTAGAAAGTCCTGGACATTGTTGCCCTTACCCCTGAGAAGATGGCTTCCTTTAAGCAGCCGAGACTGGCTACTGGTGGTTTCGTTCAAACTTGCCGCCAATCATTTGACCCAACCGCTCCACAGTCAGACTTTCAACATCAATCGGTTCGGAAACGGCACCACCGCTAAAGACAATGACGCGATCGCTGTACTGCATGATTTCATCCAGATCAGCAGAGTTAAACAGAATGGCAGTACCGCCTTCACAACGGGCAATCAATTGTTGCCAGACCCACAAAACCGATTCAATATCCAGACCACGGGTGGGATGCTCCATCAACAACAGATTAAGGGGTGTGGGCAGGAGGGCAAGTTGGGTGCGCTGCTGGTTCCCCCCGGAAAGACGTTCTACCTTTGTTTGAGGTTTGCCGCGAATTTTGAACAGAGCGATCGTGTGGAGAGTTTTTTGCAGCGTAGCTCTCCAGTCTATAAACCAGCCTCTGGGTGGGGTACGCAGGGAGACGTGTTCGTGAATGGATAACCCCTGAATCAGTCCTTCCCGCAGGCGATCAGCAGGGGAATAGCCAACTCCTGCGTTCAGGTATTGCTGATAGGGTTGTCCGGTCATGTCTTCATTACCGATGTAAATGCGTCCACTTGCTGCTTGCAACAAACCTGCACACAGCCGCAACAGGAGTTGTTGTCCACTACCCTCCAACCCGGCTAACCCAATCACTTCTCCCTTATAAACTTCCAGATCCCGAATATTAATTGTGAGACGGTCAGTCGTGAGGGAGACATTTTCTAGCTTCAGGGCCAGTTCAGCCTGGCGCGTCCTGGGCTTAATCGGAGGTGCCAGTTCTCGACCAAACATCAGTTCAACCAGTGTTTCATCCGGGCAGGGAATTTCCAGATCACCCACCACCTGACCCTGGCGTAAAACGGTAACGCGATCGCACAGCTCATTCACATCCTCCAGTTTGTGCGACACAAAAATGATGGATTTACCCTGAGTGGCCAGTTTTTTCGCTGCGGAAAACAACGCGCTCTTCTGAGCTGCCGAGATGCCCGTTGTTGGTTCATCCAGAATCAGCGTACTGACGCCCAGCGACAGTAAACGCAGAATTTCTAACTGTTGCCGTTCGCCCACAGTCAGGTTACTGACCAGCTCATTGATATCCAGATTGAAATTGAACTGAGCTGCCAGTTGGCGAAATTCCTTGATGGCCTGGTGACGATTAATCAACAGCTTCCCCGGTCTACCAACCATAAAATTGTCTAACACCGAAAGGGGCGGGAAGTCTAACGGGTCCTGGTGCAGCATTCCGATGCCTGCTGCGATCGCATCCGCAGGCGTCCAAATTTCAACTGGCTGCCCATCCAACAGCACCACTCCTGCATCACGGCTAATGAAACCACTCAGCACTTTGACTAACGTGCTTTTGCCTGCCCCGTTTTCGCCCAGCAAGCCATGAATGCTGCCTGCTTCTACCACTAACGAAACGTTGTCACTCGCTTGAACGGCGCCAAACCGCTTGGAAATGTTTTGGAGTTCAATCTTCATCCGAAATCCAAAATGGTGTGACATCAATCGAACCAATTATGGGTAATTTTGCCCTCGCTTGTTCGTATCTGTCGAGTCAATTGGCTCACCTTCATCAACGGTAAAAGAGTAGATGGTTTTCTCAACTTAAACAGGTAGCCGCGTCGTTTATCAACAACTGGGGCATTCACAGTGAGTTGTCCTTTAGGCGACTGAGGATATAGGTGTTGCTGAATAGCAGGATGAATTGAAACTTCGTTCCAATTCATCCAACTCTAAATTCATCTCTAGAATCAGTAACGCCAGGATATATAGCGGTAGTCAGGATATATAGCGGTAGTCATTGTAGTCAGGAAAGGGGACAGGGGTTCCACCCCTGGCTGGGGGGCAAAGCCTCCCTCCTTCTCTAATTCCAATGTCCTGACCCACTGGTGAACCCCCCTACCGAATGCTCAATTTTCCTCTTCAGCACAAAAGTACCCACAGGGGGTACTGTCACAGCTTCCTCCATTGCTTAGAGTGAAGTTGCTTTGATCCCTTGCCTCCAGAAAAGTCAGCATCAAACCCAGAGTTCAGCCAACCATCTGCTGACCTTTCTGTTTGGTGAGCTTTGCTGCGGGGTTATTTTGCCTGTCGAGGCAGTCCTTTAAGGAGTCGTGATGGGCTAGAAGCGGCAAATACTGCAATGTGCAGATTGTGCTTCTCCCTTATAGCTGTCGCCAGGTTTGCTCAGGACACTGGGTTTAAGGGGGGGTAAGGGCTTCGCCCCCAGCCAAGGTGGAACCCCTACACCCCGTCCTCAGCCTGGTAGCTACAGCTATAACTGCCATTTTCCGAGGCATTTGCGACGCCTTGAAAGTCAAAACTCCGACTCTAAAAACATTGATTATCGAGGAATTCTCTATGGCACGTTTACTCCACGGAGCAGTCATCACCCTGGAGGCTTACCAGGAAGCCTTTGAAGCGCTTGTCAATTGCAGCAAAAGTGTACCGCTTGTGTTTGCAGCGGCTCAACCAATTGATTTACAAGACTTTGATTACCTGTTTCCGTACCTTCAAAAAAATTCTGAGAACCTGCTGCCGGAATCGCGCAAAACCCGCGACGACTTGATCAATCTGGGTCGCACCATGCGCGACACCGACAATACCAGCATTGGAGATTCCAACATTCCCGCCGCTTATACCTATCTGGGTCAATTTATCGACCACGATATTACGCTGGAAACGATGTCGGCAGACTTGCCGAAGTTGCTGAGTCCTGATCTGACTCCACTACCCCTGGCAGAAGTGCGTCAAAAGCTGCGGAACATTCGGACGGCAACCCTGGATCTGGACAGCGTGTATGGGCTGCCTGCCCCCCGCGACCCCAATAATCCAGACAAGTTGCTGGTCGGCAAAGTGACTCCGCTGAATAGCAATCAAAAACCCACTCGTCGCCCGGAGGGAAAAGATGACAATAACGATCTTCCCCGTGAACCTCGGAATGAAGACTTTAAGCGCGATCGCGCCGCCCTCATCGGCGACCCCCGGAATGATGAAAACACCATCATTGCCCAGTTACATGTCGCGTTCCTGCGGGCTCACAATGCACTGGTTGACCAGGGCAAAACCTTCAACGAAGCCCGTTCCATTCTGCGCCAGCACTACCAGTACATCGTGCTGCACGACTTCCTGAAGCGGATTGTAGATCCCCGAATTGTGGACTACATCCTGGAGCACGGTAACCAAGTCTACGACGCAATGGGTAAGCGCTTCTACCTGCCACTGGAGTTCACCGTCGCCGCCTACCGCTTTGGACACAGCATGGTACGGGCTGATTACGACTTCAACCTCAACTTCAATACGAGTGGTGAACCAAACACCTTCCCGGCAACTCTCGATCTGCTGTTTACGTTTTCAGCCCTGAGCGGACAACTGGGCGACTTTGATACCCTGCCCGATAACTGGATTATCGAGTGGGAAAACTTCGTAGATGCAGGTAAGCCGTTCAATAAAGCTCGCCGCATTGACACCAAATTAGTGGAACCGCTGTTTAACTTGAGGGATACCTTAGGAAACCCGGATGGCAATGCACCCGGCAATCCCGAACCGGGAGATGGTGCCCGTCTGGCGGTCCGCAACCTGCTGCGGGGTTACCTGCTGCGGATGCCAACCGGACAGGCAGTTGCCTGTGCCCTGCAAGAAAAGGCAAAAGGAAAGCTGGAAATTCCAGTCCTTAGCCCGGCTCAAATTGAGATGGCCGCTGCTAGCCAGGATCAGGTCAATGCTTTGCGGCAGGGTGGTTTCCTGGAGCGTACACCGCTCTGGTATTACATCCTGGTTGAAGCCGCCGCTCTGGCTGGAGGTCAGCGTTTGGGTCCGGTTGGAGGCGTCATCGTGGCAGAGGTGCTGATTGGCTTAGCCCGGCGCAGTGAAGATTCCATCCTGAACGTCCCCGGTTGGGCACCATCGTTGCCCAGTGCTGAGGCTGGCAAGTACATGCTATCGGATCTGCTGAAGTTTGCTCAGGTTCTCGCTTAGAGGAGCGAACGACTGGCAACGGGCAACAGGCGACAGGGGGTTTCTGTCACCCGTTGCCTGCGTCTGCTGGTGATGGTTTATAGCGATAGTCCCTAGGAAGGGGGCCGTTACTTGCTTGGTCCTTCCATTCCGGCTAGCAGTTGGGGCAGGTACCAGATCTGTTGCTCGGTTGCGACTTCCCCTTCCTTTATATAGATAGTGCCGTCCTGGAAATTGATGGGTCCCCTGTAGAGGTTAATGCTACCGTCGCCCATGCCCCTAATGAACTCGTCGATGAATTTCTTCTTGTCGCCCAGAGCATTACCAGGGAGAAACCCAATCATAGAATCGGGAGCATTGATGTCCTTCCAGTTGGGTCCCAACCAGACAAATTCGTTGGGCATTTTTCCATCCATTGCCTTCTTGACGGCATCGGCGTAGGGCAGGGCCCAGTTGTAGTAGGGAACACCCAGGCAGATATCAGGAGCCAGTTCACAACCCGTCTTCAGGTCATAGTGAACGTATTTCACCTTTTTACCGGCTTCTGCCGCTTTCTTACCCTGTACCGCTGCTTCTGGGGTGTCGATTCCTGACATCACCACATCGTAGCCGCTGTTGTAGTAGTCGTCTGCAACTTTAGTGGGGTCGAGGGTTTTACCGGGAATGTTGAACCAGAAACCAATCCAGGTCACCTTAAAATTCAAGTCTTTTGGATCTTTCTTGACGTAGTTTTCCCAGCAGTATTTGGCTCCTAGGTAGGCGGCGGAGGCGTAGCGACGGGTTTCATCATTGATCAGGGGGCCGAGATAGCCAATTTTGCCCTTTTCTGTACCTAAAGCTGCGGCACATCCGGCAATCATTTTGCCAAACTCCATGCGACCCATGATGTTACCCAGGTTGGGCTGATTTTTGAAGTTCTTGCCTTCTTTCCAGGCGTAGTCGCCCGACGCGTGAATGATGGGAATTTGGGGATGTTTTTTAGCCGCTTCCAGGGCATCGTCTTTGAAGTCATCGGAGTTGAAAATGACCATTTTTGCACCTTTGGCGATCAGATCATCAGCGACCTGCACTCCGGTGACATTAGGGCGATCGGCTGGGTTCACCTTATCAACGTACTCAAACTTGATGTTGAGGTCCTTCGCGACCTGTTGCATGCCTTCGTAGTGAGCCTGGTTCCAACCTCCATCATTTTTAGGACCCACGATGACCATACCGACGGTAAAATTGCCACTGCCTGCCTGGGGTGAAGCGGCAGTGGGGGAAGCGGTAGGGATGGGGTTACTGCATGAGCTGATGCAAGCTCCCAGAACAGCAAGAGACCAGAAGCGCTTGATGCAAAGCCAGGTATGATTGAGAGGGATTTTTTTCTGCTGAACAGAATTGCTCATGAGTGTGTCAGAATTCGAGGGATGCACGTTCATAGTTCATTTCTCACTACCACGCAGAATCAGAGGGTAGGGGCTAATGAGGGGCTAGGGGGCGGGGATTAGAGAGTGCCCAATACCCAGCCGGCAATCCACCAGTTCTCTGCTTTTCCATTAATGGCGATCGCCCTTGAGAGAAAAGTATCCGCTATAACATTACACGGAAACGCTCTTTTCTTCGATGTGTTGATGTCCTGTCTACTGAGCGAATGTTCAGCCGTAAGTTGGGCGATCGCCCGCTGATTTGTCTCCTGTTGCTCGGCAATGCGTTCAAGTCGCTCGTCGATTGGGGCGATGGCCTCGTTATGCTGTCCCATCGCGGCTTCATGCTCAGCCTGCCATTGCTCATGCCAGGTAATTGCCTGCTGGTGGGCAGTGACAATTTGGGTCAATTCTGTGGTTTCCATTGGTGCATCTTCCAGGTGGTGGACAGTATAACCTGGCTGCGAGGTTACTAAAAGATGCTCTGCATGACGCTTGCGAGTGCGTTGTAATCCCAATTGGGCAATCGCTCTATTGAGTACTTTACCTCTCTACATTTTCTGGCTCAATTTCTTAAGGAAGTTGATAATTTAGTCGGAAGGATGGGCGAAGTGCAATGGATTTGTTCGACCAGCATCGGTTGGCGACGACAGAGGTAGAAGCACCTCTGGCAGCACGGATGCGTCCGCGTACGCTAGATGAGTTTGTTGGGCAGGATGGAATTGTGGGGCCGGGACGATTGTTGCGGCGTGCGATTCAGGCGGATCAGCTATCGTCCCTCATTTTTTATGGGCCGCCAGGGACGGGGAAGACGACGCTGGCACGGGTCATTGCCAATACAACCAAAGCCCATTTCATTTCAATCAATGCAGTGCTAGCTGGGGTGAAGGAAATTCGGGATGCGATCGCCACTGCCCAGGAAAAGCGCGGCATGTACAACCAGCGCACGATTCTGTTTGTGGATGAAGTTCATCGCTTTAACAAGGCCCAACAGGATGCGCTTTTGCCGTGGGTTGAAAATGGTACAGTCATTCTGATTGGAGCCACGACCGAAAATCCCTATTTTGAAGTGAATAAAGCGCTGGTTTCGCGATCGCGGATCTTTCAACTGAAGCCACTGGATGAAGCAGACCTGCGCCAGGTGGTGCAACAGGCGCTAACCGACGAAGAACGGGGCTATGGCAAACTCAAGGTGCAGCTGGATGCTACTGCTTTAGATCACCTGGTGAATGTTGCTAATGGGGATGCGCGGGCATTGTTAAATGCCCTGGAACTGGCCGTTGAAACAACACCTTCTGACGCAACGGGAACTATTCATATCGATTTATCGGTAGCAGAAGAATCGATTCAGCAGCGGGCAGTTCTCTATGACAAGGAAGGGGATGCCCACTTCGACACCATTAGCGCTTTCATCAAAAGCGTGCGGGGTTCCGATCCCGATGCCGCCCTCTACTGGCTGGCACGGATGGTTTATGCCGGTGAAGACCCCCGCTTTATTTTTCGACGTTTGCTGATTCTGGCGGGAGAAGATGTGGGTATGGCAGATCCTCACGCGATCGCCATTGTCAATGCCTGTGCCCAGGCTTTTGATCGGGTGGGGATGCCGGAGGGTCGCTATCCCCTGGCCCACGCCACGCTTTACCTGGCAACAGCCCCCAAATCAAACAGTGTGATGGGTTTTTTCGATGCCCTCTCCACTGTGGAGCAAGAGCGGGAGGCGGACGTTCCCAACCCATTGAAGGACGCGAACCGGGACAAGAAAGGCTTCGGTCATGGTGCAGGCTACCTCTATCCCCATGCCTATCGAGATCACTGGGTTGCTCAGCAATATCTGCCTTCCAGCCTGCAAGGGCAGGTATTTTATCAACCCTCCAGTCAGGGCTACGAAGCCGCAATTCAGCATCAGGTAACTCGCAAACGGGAAGCGCAGCTCGCGGCACTGGTAGAAGGCATCAGTACCGCAACTCCCGAAATTTTGACCTTTAGCACTCCCAATTCGGCCCAGGAACGCTGGTTACAACGCACCCTGGGGCAGGTGGGAGAACGTCTGGGAGCCGTGCGCGATCACCTGTTTGCGATCGCCCATCCTCAACGCCACCACGTCATTCTTGACCTCAATGCAGGGAGTGGATTGCTTACCTGGGAAGCTGTTCGCCGTGTTCCGGGGGGTAGCGTTTTTGCCTGCGTTCACACTGCCACCGACGCAACAGCCTTAGCCGAACAGGCCATGGCATTGCCCGAACTTGCCCGTCCCATCATTCTACAAACCCATTTGTCAAACCTCCCTACCCTGTTGCGAACGCAGGCACCCGATATTCGATTTGATTGTATCATCGGACGCAATGCATTCATGAAAGAACCGGATAAGGCTACAGCCCTGCAATCATTGCGAGAATGGCTTCGCCCCGGAGGAGTCATCGTCCTGGCGGAAACAGTTCCCCACCGCTCCCAGCGACTTTATCAGCTACTTGACCCCACCTGGCTGAGTGCCAAACTATATAAAAAACTGGTGCGGACAGAAGATGCCATTTACTCGCAAAAATCAAACTCGATACTTAATTGGGATATTGACGATTGGCAGCAGCTATTTACAGCCATAGAATTGACTGCAAATATTGAAATTGATTACTCATTGACTGATTTACTGGTGACTCCAGCGTTGCTGGATCGCTGGTTTTCGCTCTCTACAGACACTCAACCAACCTATGCCAGTTACTTGAACCGATTACTTTCAGAGGCTGAGCAAACTCAAATTCGCAAAGCATTTGAACGCTTATGTAATCAAACTGTGAAATGGAACAGTGCGATCGCTTTCATCCATGCCCGCTGAGGTAGGGCCCAAATCGTAATAATTTTTGAGTTGCTAAGGATGGTGGCTGGTGCCCCTCATCATGACCTTGTTAGGTCTACCCCCGCTGAACCCTCATCCCCCAACCCCAGCATCCCGATTAATACAGCCCGGTTTATTGGTGAAACGGCAGACCTTTGCCCACAGGGTTGATCGGGTTCCTGGTGGCCCCATTGAAAACAGAACGCGATCGCCCCCCACCATCTTGATGATTTTGACCTTGCAAATTGGGCAAACCTGGGCATTTTCTTTAGACATGGCTTTAACCTGTCAAACAGTCTGTGTATTTTCATACCAGAATGAGGGGGCGATCGTCTCACATTCCTTCATTGAGGATGGTGATGATGTCCATGCCCATCGTGGTGATGGTGATGCCCATGGGAGTGTCCGTGAGAATGACGGGAATGACTGTGGGCCAGACTGGGACTCACTGCTAAAGCCTCCTCTGACAGCAACGCTTCAATTTGAGGATTCGCCCACTCCGCTGCCATTTTAAGGAACGCCGGGTGGTCATTCACACACTCCATCTGCACATAGGTCACGTCCGGGCGCTTTTTCTGCAATCTATGAATGATGTGATCCACATCCAGCAGCGTTTCATGGTTCTCAGTGGCAAAACCAATCGGCATGAAAACGATTGCCGTTGCCCCCAGTTCGATTAAATTCTTCGCGGCCAGTTCTGCGTTCGGCTGTGTCCATTCAATCAGCGGTGTTTGATGGTTCAGCCAGCCCACCGAAATCAATGGATAGCGATGAATCAGCTTCTCCCGTACCCGTTCGTAGAGTGCCTGACTCTCATCAATCCCAGAGGTAAACCCCTTGGCTTTGTGAGGACAACCGTGGTTCATCAGCACAATCCCAGTCTGGGAAGGAAGGTGGGCGGCTGCCAGTTCTTTCTGAATTTTTTCCTCAACCAGCTGCGCCATCAGGTCAATGTAGTCAGGCTCGTTGTAGAACGAAGGAATATAGCGAATCCCTTTCACCCACTGCTCTGTGGCATCCGTCAGCTTGGCCAGGGCTTTGTTCACCTGCTCCACCGCAATTCCACTGGTAAAGATGGAATCGACTACCAGCAGAGGATAGATTAGCAATTTGCTGAATCCACCTGCTTTGATTTTTTCCAAAACCTGCTCCGGTAAGAAAGGCTTACAGAAGTTAAACGCTTTGAAGACTTTGACACGATCGCCCCACCGCTCCTGCAAGGCTTGCTCAATTCCGGCTCGCTGACGCTCGAAAATGGCATTGTGGGGGGAGATGAAATGATCGTGCTGGTGGCTCCATTCGTGCAGATCAAACACAGCTAACAACCTTGCCAGCGGTGGGTAGACCCAGGTTGGCACTGGCGCAAACTTTGCTGTCAGTAGGTTCAACGCCTGCTCGTTATAGTTCGCAAAATCGTCATAACTTTCAACTTCGCCATAGCCCATCAACAGAACAGCAATCTGTCCCTGGAAAGCCGATGCGTCTGTAGCGCGTTGGAGATTTTCAGAGATGGCAACCACGTCTAATTTCCCGCTAAAAGTATCCTTCAATCAATTTGCTGAGACTCCCCTGAGAGCTTGGTGATAGGCATCGCTTATCACCAAAACAAAATCAATATTCCAGGGATTTTGTTTTATAGCTGTCGCCAGGTTGCTTAGGACACTGGGTTTAAGGGGTGTGTGGGGGCTTCGCCCCCAGCCAGGGGTTCAACCCCTGCACCCCGTCCTAAGTCTGGTGGCTATAGCTATAGATTGAAGCGGTGCTATTTTTTACCTAAATTTAACTATCCGTGTAATTAGCAAAACTTACATTCCTTCTGTGAATTTGGTGAAATTGGGAACACAGGAAGTAAGCGACAGGTAATAGGTAGCAGGGGACAGGCTCAGAAAGGGCAGCATCCCTGCATTTGGGGCTGTTTGTGCTGATTCTTGTAACCTGCATAAGGTACGTAACGTCTAGGAGCACCCTTGTTTCAGGTTGACTGGGGAATGGGTAGTTATCTCTCTTGGACGTAGTTTTGTGTGCTCAATACACTACACAGGGAGATTTAGAGTTGTGCTGAACCGATTTCAAAAATTGATTATCACGACCTTCAGTGTGTCGTTAGGTACTGTAGTTTTTCATACGAATTCTGCCCAGGCATTCAACTTTGCTTTTAATCAAACCTTCGGTAGCAGTGGAACGTTGACTGGAGAATTTTCTGGTACTGACACAAATGGCGATGGTCAGCTGGATGGGAATGAATTTACGGCCTTTAGCTCTCTATTTCAGGGGAGTGGAACCGGGTTCGAAAATGTTTCCTGGGGGCTGGCAAATCTTGCTCCTTTCAGCTTCTTTGTCTCGCCTGGCTACTACAGCTTTTGGGTGACTGCTCCGACTGCAAATGCTTTGGATGGCACAGGCTGGCGGAGCAGTGGTTCACTGGGGGATACTGTCGTTGGCTATACCTTTTCCCAGGACGGTCCCATTGCTGGGCGGTACTTTTCCCAGGAGCCACTCTCGTTTACTCCCACTGCTGCTATTCCTGAACCGACGACGATCGCTGGCTTAACGGTCGCCGGTTTAGGAATGGTCTGTGCCCGTCGCCGTCAAAAGCGCAAAGCCCAAAAACCGTTCAAACAGTAGCTCCCCTCCTGCCAAAACCCCGGAGATTGAACCGTCAAAATGAGTTAAGGGACAGTTACAGCAAGTTTCAAATGCATAAACCACACTTTAGCCACTAACCCCTAGCCCCTTAAAGTCAGCTTCTAGCCCCTCAAAATGTGGCTAACTCAACTGAAAACCCCTGTAAGCGAAAACCTCAGAGGTTTTCGCTTGGCATAATCTCGGAGGCTTAACCGTCGATGCGAATTAAGAGGGGCAGTGTAAGTTATAGCGGTAGTCATTGTGGTCAGGACGGGGTGCAGGGGTTCCACCTCTGGCTGGGGGCGAAGCTCTCACACCCTCTCTAAATTCTAATGTCCTAACGCACCTGCTTAGAGCTATAAAACCTCCGAGGTTTATGAGGGGCAGTAAGAAATTGTAATTGACTTTACCAATACAAAATTTCGTAGTGACCTGTGCTTCTAATGGAAACGGCTCTTTACTAAAGATGGTTGGGTCGCGATCGCAACAAAGTAATGGGCGATTGCATCCGTTTTAGACGCTCCGCAGCACCCATGAGGCAGTCACTCAAAAATATTCTCTTTGGCACAGCCTGCTTTCTGCTCATCGTCGTTATAGCAGTCACTGGCTATGTCCTATCTGGCTGGAGTTTGCTGGATTCCATCTACATGGTGGTCATCACTGTCTTTGGTGTGGGCTTCGGTGAAGTTGGCCCCATGACCCCAGCGCTACGAGCTTTTACAATGCTTATCATCGTTGCCGGTTACGTCACCGTTGTCTACATTGTGGGTGGCTTCATCCAGATGATTACCGAAGGCGAGTTCAACAGGGCATTGGGAGCGAGGCGCATGACACGGGAGATTGCAAATTTGAGGGAACACGTCATCATCTGCGGCTTCGGGCGGATTGGGCAAATTCTGGCCCGCAAACTGGTTGAATCTAGAATTCCGTTTGTGGTGCTGGATAGCAACCCCGATCGCATCACCGCTGCCGAAGCCAGGGGCTACCTGGTGCGGTTAGGCAATGCCAGTGACGAGATGATTTTGGAAAATGCTGGAATTCAGCGGGCAAAAGTACTGGCAACCGTTCTCCCCGACGACGCCATCAACGTGTTTATTACCCTGACAGTCCGTAATCTCAATCCCGATCTGATGATTGTGGCCCGTGGTGAATTTCCCTCAACTGAGAAGAAACTGCGCCAGGCAGGAGCCGATCACGTTGTTTTACCCGCTGAAATTGGCGCGTTGCGAATGTCCCACCTCATCACCCATCCCGCCTCCCTCAACTTTTTAGAAACCAGCGATGATCGCAAAACTCTCAACGAAATGCTGGCTCAGGTCGAACTCCACATGGATGAACTGGTGATTCCGCCAGGGTCCCAACTCATCGGTACCAGTGTGGGCACCGCCGAAGTGCGCGGACACAGCAGCTTTATCATTGTTGCCCTGCAACGAGCCGATGGCACTATCATCATTCACCCCAGCCATGATGTTTTTCTCCACGAGGGCGATACGGTGATTGTGATAGGCCACAAAGGTGATACCCCCCGCTTTGCCGCAGAGTACGCCCTGAAACGACAGATGCAATATCGGGGGGCGAGGCATCGGAAATAGTGGCATTGCTGAAATAGTTGTTAGTTGTTGGTTGTTAGTTGTCAGAGAGGGTGAGGAATAGATAAGTACATCCTGGTAGTACTCTGTCAAATCAAATTTGACGGGTAGCGAACGCCCAGGGAGTTGATAGAGGTTGAATTTTGAGGGTCTGCGACCCGTCAAAACTTTCCTGACGGAACAGTGGTTTGCCAGAGGAACTTTACATTCCTATCCCCTAACCCCAATAGTTGCTGGACTTAGGCCATTGTCTACCAGTCCTCCAGCATGTCTTTCAACTGTTTCAGTTCTGCCCTAATCGAAGGTGGGTCGAAGCCTAGGGCAAAGGCGTTTGAGCTGTCTAGAGAGACATCAGATGGGCGAGGGGCAGACAACTTCACATCCCGTTGGTAGGCCGCTCTCAATCCCGTAGCAGGTAAATTCAGGATATCTATCATCAGTCGGCCAAAGTCGTAGCGCGAGATTCGCTCTTTGCCCCCTAGATGGAGCAATCCCTGCACCTTATCAAGGGCAAGGAGTAATCCTCTGGCGGCGGTAGTGCTGCTGATGGGGGTTCGAATTTCGTCCACAAATAATTTCAATTCTCGCTCGTCCTTCAATGTTTGAATGAAGGGTTGCAGAAAACTGTTGGTGCCAGGAGGTGCTGCCCCAAACATAAGCGGCATCCGGCAGATAGCAGTTCTGGGATAGCGGTTCAGGATAACAGCTTCTGCTGTTGCTTTTTGCTCTCCATAGCGGTTGATTGGAGAGGGGGGATCGGTTTCCCGGTAGGGTGGGTTTAAGCCATCAAACACCTGGTCGGTGGAAGTAAATACGCAGGGAATACCCAGGTCTGCACACAACTCAACAACATTACAGGCAACCGCAACGTTCAGTAGATGGGATGCTTCTGGTTCATCCTGACAGCGATTCATGTTGGCCTGGGCAGCCAGGTGAATGACCGCATTGGGCTGGACAGTGTGAAACAGATCTTTGATTGCTTGCAAATCCCTCAAATCAACTTTTAGTAAGGTAATTCCAGGAATGCTAATCTTGCGAGAAAGATAGGTGCCATACACCTTCCATTCAGGAGCGGCAACCTGGCAAAGATTCCATCCCAGAAAGCCACTGGCTCCCGTCACAAGGAGTGTTTGCATGTTGCTCAGTTCCTCACACCTCAAAATTCAGAACAGGCACGGAAGCACAACCCCTACCCCTCTTGCCCACTAACAACCAACACCTCACAACTCACAACTCTTCTACATCCCCGGTAATCCCAACTCCTGACTCAACTCCTGCCGCAGACGGTAGATGATGGTGTGGGAGTCAAGTCGGCTAAGAATGTCTTGAATGATTGTGCTGGCTCCCTGGGGCCCCCAGCTACAGCCCTGTTCCAGGTAAACCTGGGCGGCTCGCCCGACAGTATAGGCTCCATAGCCCGCGATCGCCCCCTGAAAGAGGGCAATTCCAGCATAGGCCGAAAAACTGGTAGAACTATCCAGCCCAGCTGCTGCACTTTTGCCCATGCCCAGAACAAGACCACTCCCCAACTCGCTAAGGAGGAGACTGCCAGAGCTAAGCAGGATGGTTTTCCAGATCTTTCCGGCTTCGTGGCGGGTAATGGGCAGTCCATAGAGTTCTGCCAGGGCACGGATCATGGCCAGGTCAGAAAAGGCTCCACCTACCAGGTCAAGGACGGCGATGGGATTGAGGGCGATCGCGATCGCCTTGTAGCGAGCATATCGCCAGATCAAAGCCTCAGCTTCGGGTTGACGCAATTCCAGAATTTCACTTGCCAGCCTGGACTCTGCTTCCCTTGCCTGCACCAGAGCATTGAGCGCCATCAAAGTCTTGCCTTCCCGCTGGATAATCTCCAGAATCTTTTGCTTCAGTGCATCAATTTGCACGGGAGGGGTTTCCCACTCGTAGAATACCTGTCCATCGGGCCGCTCTACGCGCACCTGAAGCGGAGCCGGATCAGCAGCCACCAGCACAATTTCATCCGCCGACAATAGATTTTGCACAGGTTCGCTGCTTCGGCTCCTGGCTGCCAGCCGTTGCAGGTTTTGATAAATCATCTGCCGGGTCTGCTCTGGATAGAGATCGATTTTGTTAAATACCAGCAGTAGCGGCTTTTGGGATTGGCGCAAATTGCAGATAGCCTGATATTCAGTCCGGGTAATGTCTCCTGCCACAACGAACAGAATTAGATCTGATTGGCGAGCAACATCTTCAGCCATCTGTGCCCGCGTTTGCCCGTCGATTTCATCTAATCCGGGAGTATCAATCAACTCAACTTGAAGTGGGGAAGACCCAGAACTATAGAGACTCAAGGAGTTTGAGAGGTCAGTTGATGCACCCTTACCAAAGGATGACCAGGAAACCACTTGAGGCGTGCGAGTGACCCCATTGAGGGGCCCTGTTGGCAAAACGTTTTGACCAATGAGGGCATTCAAAACCGCCGACTTTCCCCGACTCACCAGACCAAAAACCGAAATCCGAATTACCCGGTTCTCCAGCTTGTTCAGCGTGGTAGACAACTGCTCCATATCCCGCTGCAAAGGTTCCTTGACTGCAAAGCCAGGGCGATTTCTGGTTCCTCGAAAAAAGGCACTGTAGCGGTTCAAAACCTGCCGCAAACTGGCACGGGCACGGGTTAGCTGAGTCTCCTGGGAATCGGAGCTAGGCTTAGGAACGTCAGTCGGAGGAGTGAGTGGTGTCAAGGCAGGAAGCGGCTAAAGGGATACCAGTTCCATTTTGCGCCGGAATTTCGGCTTCTGGTGCAGCGGAGAGAGGGGCCGCGCAGTAAAGGGGCATCTTGAGTGGTTCACTAGAAACGGACTCGTCATCCGTGGAGACATCTGCAACCGGAGGGGATGAGAAGAGAGCAGGATCGGATGCTGCTGCCAGTTGAGGTTGGGGTAATGCCGCAGAGAAGCGATCCATTGCCTGATTGGCAAGGGTTTGCAGGAAAGTAAGCTGCTGATTCTGCTGGAAGACTCGCTGCAAAATCTGGCTGAAGCGTTCGATCACCAGCGGACTCGCCTCGCTCAAAGTCAGATTCGGTTCTTGAATGTTGAAATATTCAATCAGGCTCAACCCAGCAACGCGGGTGAGGTAGGCAGCGCTAATGCCCTGAATACATCCTCCAGCCAGGTACGTGAGGGCATTGCTCTTCAGCAGGCTGGCAATCGCCTGGGTAGAAAGTTCAACCAGCCCCAATTTCAGCATCAGGCTACCCAGGGTGGTTGCAGCTTTCTGGGCTTGTTGCAAAGAAAACTTTTGACGGTAAATAGTGCCCAGATCGTGAATCATCTGAGCATTGATGGCAACGGTGGCCACCAGATCCATCGCTGGGAGCGGACTGGCAAATGCGGTTCCGGCAGCAATCCACTGGAACTGTTCCACCACAGGCAGGGCACGCGTTCGGCGCACATCATTCAGCACAGTTTTGACCTGTACACCCAGGGCTTGAGCGCTGGCGAAGGAACTTTTCAGCACAAGTTGCTGGCTCTCTTGCTGCAAAATCTGTTCGAGCCGTTGGGCCAGGGCTGCAAGATCAGGCGTCTGTTCCTCCAGCCATTCCTTGACGGAACCATCGGGCTGATGCTGGCGGACTTTAACCGGGTTGGGAGCCGCTGCGATCGCAACTACATCTTCCGGACTCCAAACTCCCCGCCCCCGTCTTTGTAGCCGGTTCACAAGGGTCTGACGCTCCGCAGGCAGGTACTGGTCCTGTTTGTTCAGCACCAGCAAAACCCGCTTGGTGACAGACAGACGCTTCACCATTTGAAATTCGGGGTCTGTCAGGTCGCCATTGACCAGGAAGAGAATCAGGTCAGCGGCGATCGCCTGCTGCTGAGCCAGAGCCTCGGCAGCCAAACCATTCTCCGTTGGCTCAAACAAGCTGGGAGCTTCGACAAAGCTCAGGGGGCGAGTGAATTTGCGTGTCCAAAGAGTCTGCATCTCCTGGATCAGGCGCGTTTTGCCGCTGCCCTTCGCTCCCATCACCAGCAACCGAATGTCATCCCGGTTCATATCAGAAGCAATCTGGCTCACCTGGGCTTGAAACCAATTCATCTGAGGCTTAACAGCCTCAAAAGCGACTTCCTGGGGGTCGCTAACCTCAACTCCCAGTTGGGTAATGACCTTTTCAGCTTCTGCCAGAGCTCGGCGGACAGCGACTGTATCAACGGTTTGAGGCAGGGGCGATCGCATTACCTTTGGCTGAGGTTTACGCCATAACAAAAAGACTGCTCCCCCTGCTGAAGCCAGCAGTACCATCCACAGCCCCGAATCTCCTAACGTGTGGTTGAGGATATCCAGCAGCCCAATTGAACCTGCCAGAATTGCCCCACCCACCAAAAAGGGATAACCACGTTTCTCAGTCATAGCCGATACCGGAATTGCAGAAGCATCCCCATTCTACCGAGGTTCGCCTGCTTCTGAGGGGTGAATCTTACGTGGGTGAATCTTACGTAAATAAAAGAAACCCCACTACAGCAGTGGCAAGGGTTTGCCTTGTTAGTTAAATCAGTAGCGGTTAAACCAAGTGGCGGGGCATGGATTTGAACCATGGACCTTCGGGTTATGAGCCCGACGAGCTACCAGACTGCTCTACCCCGCGTCGTGCTTGACCAGTATAGCGACAAATTGACTAAACCGGCAATCTGAGTTGGGAAAAACCGAGAGGGGGGGAGGGAATAGGGGAGAGGGGAAAGGCAGTTCATTTTCGTCTGAAGTTAATGGCCAGCCGTTAATAGCTGACTATCTCCCCCGTCGCCCGATCTACCCATTCACCCTCATCCGTAGATTTACACAAACTTCATTTTCGGGTAGATGGATTCTCCGGAGTGGGGGGTAGAGCCTATGAATTCTTTCTCAATGGTGGTTTTCACTATTTTGGGGTGAAAGAGTCAGGACACAGGACGGTTATCCTTTGCTGCTATCGTTGTAGAAAAATTTACAGTTTAAATACACAGTTTTCCGATTTTCTCAGTAATCTTTACGATTTGGGGCGATCGCAGGTGATATCTTTAAAGCTCGGCATCTACATCTATGGTAAAACGGGAAGGAATTATTCTCTTAAAAAGGAGAAGCCTGCCATGACTCACCATTGGAGTCGGTCATGCTGGAGATTCGGACTGGCGGGGACGTTGACGATTGGTGGGGTGCTGGCAACTGGCGATCGTGTCCAGGCACAAATTGTTTTAGATCCAAGTCTGGGGCCTGAGAATTCTTCAATTGTTGAAAATCTACTCATTCAGGGAATTCCAAGCGATCGCATTGATGGCGGGGCGACCAGAGGGATCAACCTGTTTCACAGCTTTCTGCAATTGAATGTAGCGGCTGGCCGGGGAGTGTACTTTTCTAACCCGATTGGGATTCAAAACATCCTGGCTCGTGTTGTGGGAGGCAATCCATCGCTGATTTCGGGCCGGTTAGGAGTTTTAGGAACAGCGAACCTGTATCTCCTGAATCCCAGTGGCATCATTTTTGGTCCCAATGCCAGCCTGGATGTGCAGGGGGCTTTCATTGCTTCAACGGCCAGTACGGTTCAGTTTGGAGCAGAAACCTTCAGCACCACCGAACCGGGTCCCATCCCCCTGCTTACGGTTGAGCCAGGAGCTTTGTTTCTCAATGCCCTCAGTCAACAGTCGGGTATCGGCAACCAGGCCAATCTGGTAGCAGGGCAAAACCTGTCCCTGGTTGCTGGCTCGGTTAACAGCAGTGGATTGCTTCAGGCTGGGGGGGAGGTACTGGTCGATGCCAGGGCAGGTAGCGCCGTTGTGACCGAGGTAACAGCTCCAGTGGCCCGCCTGGTTGCCAGTCAAAATCTCCTGGCTCAGACCGTGAATGTAGGAAACGCTTTCCTGTCGGCGGGGGGTTCTTTGCAGGCGCAGACGGTCACGGCGCAAGCAGCAAACCTGTCTGCGGGATTTGACCTGGTAGTTCAAAATGTGACGGCCAACACTGCCGATCTGACGGCTGCTAATAATCTATTTCTCAATGGTAGTCAGCTGGCGATCGCTGGAAATCTGAACATTGGCGCATCGAACCACGTTTTCATTAGCGATAGCGCCACCACTCCCCTGGTTGCCCAGATTGGAGGCAATCTTCGAGTTGTAGGGATTCAAGGGCTCAGTGTACAGACACTGGCCAATCCAGCCTCTTTGATCCAGACCAATGGCAACCTCCTACTGGAAAGCGGTGGCAACATTGCGATTGAAGGCCGGTTGACAAGTGGAGCAAATCTCTCTCTGTCCGCTAACAACAATTTGTTGGTGACGGGCAGCCAGTTCCAGGCCGTGGGCAATGTGGAACTGACCACGCGGAATACCCTGCAGCTTCAAGACAATCCGCTGAACCCGTTTACCGTCAATGCCGGGGGTACCCTCACACTTCAAGGAAATCAGGGGATTAATATCCTGGCTCTCAGTAATCCGGCGAGCCTGTTCCAGAGCGGGGGAAACCTCAATCTACAAAGCAATCGGGCGATCGCAGCCAGGGGGCGCTTTACCAGCGGTACTAACCTTTCGTTCTCCGCTGGGGCGAATCTGAGGCTGAACGATAGTTCGCTGAATGCCCTAGGCAATGTAACCCTGCAGGCCCAGGATCTGGTGGAAATTCAGGATAGCCTCACCGCGCCATTTACCGTCAATGCAGGGGCAGATCTGCTGATTCAGGGGAATCAGGGGATTAATATTTTTGCACTGAGCAATCCGGCGAGCCTGTTTCAAAGCAATGGCAATTTAAGTCTGGTCAGCGATCGCTCCATTAATGCCAATGGACAATTTAATGCTGGGGGCACCCTTGCCATTACTTCAGGCGGTAATATCGTGCTGCCGTCCTATACCGGACCTTCCCTCAACCTGACGGCTCAGGGAGAAATTGCGATTGGGGCAATTGACACCTCTTCGGCTGCCACCAATGGCGGCGGGGTCAATCTGACCGCAGGGCAGGACATTAGGGTTGGTTCTATCAGTACCTTTTCGACTGCCCCCACAGGAAATGGAGGATTAGTCGCACTCACATCTTTTGGCGGCGACATTACTGTTACCGATTTCATCAATGCCTCATCCATTGGAGGTTTTGGCGGTGGAGTGGAACTGGATGCCCCAGCTGGAGGAATTACAGTTGGAACGATTGATGTTTCTTCGCTGACTGGCAGCAGCGGCAGCATTTTTGCCCGTGCCCTGGGAGATATCATCACAACAGGTTCCGTCAGTGCCACCTCGCTAAACGGTGCAGCAGGCAGCATTGACCTGACCAGCCTTGGAGGAGGGATTAACACCACGGCGGGGATCCTGGAGGCATTTTCTATAGACGGAAATGGTGGCATTATCTCTTTCAATGCCCAGAACAATATTATTACAGGGGCAATCGATTCCTCATCCAGCACTGGCAATGGGGGGCGTATCAGCCTCACCAGCCGCAACGGGGAAATTACCACCCTGGATCGATTAGACACCTACTCAACCACCGGCAATGGGGGCAATATTTCCCTGGATGCCTTGAGCAGAATCGTCACGAGAACGCTGGATGCGGCTTCTGATAATGCCAATGGTGGCAATATCAGGCTGTCTAGCAGGAGTGGAGCGATTGATACCTCAGCGGGTGATGTCTTTTCCTACTCCATCCTGGGGAATGGGGGTAACGTTAACTTCTCTGCCGGGGGCAACATCACAACGGCAACTATTGACTCCTCTACCGGAATTGATGGGTCTGCCACGCCCAATACCACGGGTGGCACCATTACTTTAAATAGCAGTAATGGCGCAATTGATACCACAGCCGGTGCTCTGCTCTCCTATTCCTACCTCGGCGATGGAGGTGCGGTTTCCCTGTCCGCCCGCGAAAACATTTCAACGGCATTGATTGATTCATCGTCGGGTGTTGATGGTTTTGCAACAGCAGGTGCGGTTGGAGGAGTTGTTAACCTCACGAGCAGCAATGGCGCAATTGATACCAGTGCAGGTGATATCCTTTCCTATTCCATTCTGGGAAATGGGGGCAATGTCACTGTCACTGCTAACAGAGACATTTTGACTGGCAATATTGATGCGGCATCCGACAGAGCTGACGGCGGCAATATTCGACTGACCAGCCGCAATGGCTCAATTGATACCACAGCAGGTGAACTGCTTTCCTTTGTGGCAACCGTTGATGGGGGCAGTGGCGGCGAGGTTAGCCTGCGTGCGGCTAACAACGTGCGCGTTGGGGATATCCGGACCGATGGAGGCGTTAACGGGTCGGGGGGCAATATCCGGATTGTCAGCGATCGCAACGGCATCATCGATATCTCTGACCGGATTCTCAACAGCAGCACGTTTGGGATTGGCAGAGGCGGCGACATTTTAATTGAAACCAGCGCCAGTGGCATTGTCTCTATCACCCGCACACAGATTGATTCAACCGTAGAACCTGGGTCAAGTGGTGCGGGTGGCAACATTACCATCTCTGGGGGAACGGTGTTGTTGGATGCTGCTAACTTGGATACCACAACCTCTGGTGATGGCAATGGTGGCAGTATCACTGTAACGGCACTTAACAATGGTGTGGTGTCCCTCACCAATAACAGCCTGATCAGCACAACTGTTCAGCCCGGAGCGAGGGGTACAGGGGGTAACGTTAGCATTTCAGGTGGGCAGGTTTCCCTGGATAATTCGGATATCAACTCTGGTACCAGCGGATTTGGCAACAGCGGCAATGTTGCGATTACCGCAAATAGTGGTGCGATCGCCCTCCTCAATAGCAGCACCGTCAATAGCGATACCAGTGGTAGTGGGAACGGTGGCAACATCAGCCTGATAGCCCCTTCAATCACCCTATTTAATGGCGTTCAGGTCACAGCCCTGACCCAGGGAGAAGGCAAGGGCGGTAGCGTTTTCATTGATGCCAGGGATGGCTCTCTCCTCCTGTCTGCCAGCAGCTACATCAGCACGGCTGTCGATAACCCCACGGCCCAAGGTGAGGGAGGCAATATTGATATCCTGGCGAAAAATATCTCTTTGATCCTTGGCTCCAGGTTAGAAGCGTTGACCCGGGGAGTAGGAGCCGTCGGAAATATTCGGATTACCGCTTCTGGAGTCATTGATATTGCAGGAGCAGATGTTGCTGGACTTTACAGCGGACTCCAAACCTCCTCTGAAGCAGGCAGCGGCAGTCCCGGAGGGAACATCATCATCAATTCACCTGGGCAACCTCAGGGAACATTGCGGATAGCCGATGGTGGCTATTTAAGTGCCCGGACACAGAGTGATTTTACAGGCGGCAACATTGAGATCAATGTCAACAATCTGGCACTGTCTGGGGGAGGACAACTTGTCACTTCTGCCACCAGCTTGGGGAGTGGCGCAGCTGGAAGCATCACGGTCAATGCTGCTCAGGGAGTCACCATCACTGGCAAAAACCCTAACTTTGTTGCGGGTTCCCCCAATCCCAATGAAGGAGCATCCAGCGGCCTGTTTGCCCAGTCTGAAGGCACTGGAGATGCGGGAAATTTAACGGTCAATACGCCTCAAATGCTGATGCAGGACTCGGCTCAGGTATCGGTTGCCAGCCAGGGAAGCGGTATGGGTGGACAGCTAACCATCAACGCCAATCAGTTAAGCGTACAAACCGATGCCGAAATTTCTGCCTCAACTGCTGGGACCGGAGCAGGCGGTCAGTTAAGCATCAATTCCAATCAACTGCAGGTGCAGACAAATGGAAAAATCTCTGCCTCAACCACAGGTTCAGGAGACGGCGGTCAGTTAAGCATCAATGCCAATCAAGTAAAGGTGCAGACGAATGGGGAAATCTCTGCCTCGACCACAGGTTCAGGAAAAGGTGGTGTGTTGATGGTCAACGCCTCTGATTCGATCAATTTAGACCAGGGGGGAAGTCTGGCTGCCCGGTCTGAAGGTGAGGGAGAAGCCGGTAGCCTGGCTATCAATACCCCCAACTTCACGGTGCAAAATGGGGCCCAGGCTACCGTCAGCAGTACAGGAACGGGCAATGCCGGAAACCTGGATGTCAACGCCCGTTTTGTAACCTTAAACAATGGCGGTAAACTGGCAGCAGAAACGGTTTCGGGCGGGGGGGGGAACATTCAGTTGCGTAACCTAGAAACCTTACAGATCGACAACGGCGGCCAGATCTCTGCCTCCACTGAAAGTGGACAGGGCGGAACCCTGAGCATTAGTGCTTCCCGCTCAATTAGCTTAAACAACCGCAGTGGACTGTTTGCCCGTGCTACCGGAACAGGAGATGGAACGGCGGGGAACCTGCTTCTGTCTACCCGCCAGTTGACGGTGCAAAACGAATCAGAAATCTCAACCTCAACAGCTGGTTCAGGGAATGCAGGACAGATCATTGCTCAGGCGAATTCCCTGTCCCTCAGGAACGGCGGCAGAATCACCAGTCGCAGCGATGGGGCAGGCAATGCGGGTTCGATTACGATTCAACTGAGTGATCTGCTGCGAACCAATCGAGGTGAAATTTCTGCCGCTTCAGAACAGGGGGGCGGTGGCAATATCACCGTTACTGCCAGGGATATTGAGTTAAAAAATAGCAGCCTGATCAGCACCCGCGTGTCGAGCGGTAGTGGGGGAGGCGGTAATATCAGCATCACTGCCAGGGATATCTTCATGGCCCTTGAAGATAGCGACATTTTGGCCAATGCTGAAGACGGTAATGGTGGCAGAATTACTATTCGATCGCCCGTTTTCATTGCTGACCTGTTCGCCAATGTAGGCCCCAATCCCGGACGGGACTTTTCTCGCTTCCGCGGCAACGGGCAAGTTGATATCTCCGCCTCCTCTCGATTTGGAGTCAGCGGTGTCGTCAGCATTCCCGACTTCAGCTTTCTAGAGGACTCCCTCGACTCCCTTTCCGAAACCTTTGTCAGTACAGAGCAAATTGTTGCCGGAAGTTGCCTGGCGCGGCGCAATGTAGAACAGGGAAGCTTTGTCGTTTCTGGAACAGGTGGGCTTCCTAACGATCCCTATAACCTGCTCAGGGGCCAATATCGGGTTGTAGGTATCAAACCCATTAGCGGTGGTGGAAGTGGCTCCTCCAATCAAACAGCACCAACTCAGACCCTCCTTCCCCTACCCACAGTCACCGCCTGGAAGCCGGGCGATCCTATCAAGGAGGCGCAGGGATTGATGAAGACCATTGACGGGCGTATTGTACTGGGAACGGATTCCCAACTGGCAGCGATCGCCAGAGCCGAGGAAATCATTTGCGGCAAAATCGAACCCGAAGTTTCCTCCAATCGCCTTTAATTTTCCTGATACACTGGTGATTGCATCAATGGTGATTGGGTGATTGCATCAATGCTTTCCTAGTTATTTGCGGTTTCAATCTCTAATTCCAATGTCCTAACGCACCTACGTAGAGCTATAACAACCAGCAACTAAGATGCCTGACTCGATCTCCACTCTTCATCATCCAGGGTCATTTGACGTTTGAAGTGGATATTCTTCAGATGTTTTTTCACCGTATCTTCTGCAATATAAAGCTCTTCTGCAATCTGCTTCCGCTTGTAGCCAGCCCGGCGCAGTAGCCAGACATCCGTCTCGCGGGGGGTGAGGTTCCACTTCTGGGCTTCCGCGATCGCCAGACCCTGAACTGACTGATTTTGATCCTGAAGGCGCAGCAAAATACAGGGCTGCTGGGCACCCTCCAAATTGAGCCATTGAGCGCGAATACGGAATATTGTCTTTCCAGTGTCCACATCAGACTCAATCATAAAGGGGCGATCGCCATACACATCTTTGCTTTCAGTCAGTGCTTCACATACCTCCTGAAGTTCTTTAGGTAGCGGATTAGCTTTCTCCTGGAGCAACTGGGTACAAATAGAATCAGCGATTGTGTTTGCATAAATTACCTCTTGCCGATCAGTTAGCACTAAAATGCCATCAACAAAACCTTCTAAAATGGCATGAAGAAAGTTCTCTGAACTCTCTGGGCTACTCATACTTCACTCCTAAGGGGACCTGAATGAATTTAGTAGGCTGCATTAACCAAATGAACCATCACAAATGGCTTGAAATTCTCCTCACACGATTGCAATCCGTTTGTAGTTAAGCATTCCGTCAATATTTTCCAGTTTTGAAGTGCGTCTCTTAATCTAATGTCTTAATCCAAACTTAGATCCAAAAATCCGGATTCGACAAAAAGAAAAAGTAGTAGTTCTCTTTCACTATCCTGAGAATTCAGCCTTTTGAGCGATTCTCAATTACTCCTCTCAAACATTAAGAATACTGTCGAGGTTTACAACCTGGTTAAAAAGGATAACGAACAAGAATCAGCTTAACCAACAAGAACGGTACGGTGAATTTCCTTTTTTTTAGATAAGTTTACACCAACAAAAAACGGAATACTCGCCAGGAAAGACGAGAGCTGTTTTTTGTTGAAAAGACATTTTAACCAACTCATACGGAATGAGTTAGAATCTGTTATCTGAAGAATTCTTTGAAATCTTAATTCTCAGCAATCTAAACCATTTTGCTGGTAGAAGTACCCCTGAGAATCAGGATAAAAATTTGGAAAAATGTACACAATCAAGACTGGAAAGATTGAGAAATAATTTTGCTTCTTCTTTAGATATCTCTAGTCATAAAGAAGATATCTCCAGTCATAAAGAGGCGAAGACTTAGATACTTGAAGCCTGTCTCTACGTTTATAGCAACCGTCCTAAAGTTCAGCCTCATCAAAATGGGTGAGTCACCAGCCGGTACTCCCGCTCAGTTACATCACCCTCTCGCCAATTGTCATAACTTTTTGTTACAGTCATCCCAGATGGCCCTCTTGAGAGTTTGGTGATAAGTATTTCTTTCATCAATGCACCAGGAGGATCTTCATAGATCTGTAGCAGCGAACCTGAACCTCCTATGCTTCGCCTTGAACATATCAGCAAAATCTATCCGACTGGCGAAGTCCTCAAAGACATTAATTGGGAGGTGAAGCTAGGCGATCGCATCGGCCTTGTAGGGGTCAATGGTGCGGGAAAATCCACTCAGCTAAAAATCATTTCCGGCGAAATTGAACCGACCTCCGGGGAAGTCATTCGCCCTGCCAGTCTGCATATTGCTCACCTGACTCAGGAATTTGAGGTGGATCTGAACCGCACAGTGCGGGAAGAATTTTGGCGGGCCTTTAAGCAGGCCAATGAAGTTCACGAGGCTCTGGCATCGGTTCATCGTGAGATGGAGACCGCCGATCCCGAACGGCTAGACACCCTCCTGCGGCAGATGGATCGGCTTCAGCGGCAGTTTGAGGCAATGGATGGATATGCCCTGGAAGCCCGGATTGAAAAGATCCTGCCCGAAATGGGGTTTTCTCTGGAAGATGGCGATCGCCCCGTCAGTGACTTTAGTGGTGGCTGGCAGATGCGCATGGGTTTGGGCAAAATTTTGCTGCAAGAACCCGACCTGCTGCTGCTGGACGAGCCTACGAACCATCTCGATCTGGAGACGATTGAATGGCTAGAAACCTATCTCAAGAGCCTGACCACACCCATGGTCATCGTTTCCCACGATCGCGAATTTCTGGACCGCCTCTGCACTCAGATTGTTGAGACCGAACGGGGCATTTCCACCACCTATCTGGGTAACTACTCCGCCTATCTACAACAAAAAGCCGAACAGCAAGAAGCCCAACTCAGCGCCTACGAACGGCAGCAAAAAGAACTGGAAAAGCAACAGGCATTTATTGATCGCTTCCGCGCCAGCGCCACCCGCAGCACTCAGGCTAAAAGCCGGGAAAAACAGTTAGAGAAAATTGAGCGGATCGAAGCCCCCGACAGTACCCTCAAAACCCTGCACTTTCGCTTCCCTCCTGCTCCCCGCAGTGGGCGAGAAGTCGTGATTATTCAAGATCTAACCCACGCCTACGATGACAAGATCCTGTTTTTGGGGACCGATTTGTTGATCGAACGAGGCGATCGCGTCTCTTTCCTGGGTCCCAATGGTTCCGGCAAATCCACGCTGCTGCGGCTGATTATAGGGATGGAAAAGCCGACTGATGGAACCGTCAAGCTTGGCGAACACAACGTCATTCCCAGCTATTTTGAGCAGAACCAGGCCGAAGCGCTGGATTTGCAAAAAACCGTGATGGAAACCATCCATGACGAGGTGCCCGACTGGACGAATGAAGAAGTCCGCACCCTGTTGGGGAAATTTTTATTTAGTGGGGATGTTGTCTTCAAAAAAGTCGAAGCTCTCAGCGGTGGCGAAAAAGCACGGCTAGCCCTGGCAAAAATGCTGTTACGCCCTGCTAATCTGCTTATCCTCGACGAGCCTACCAACCATCTGGATATTCCTGCGAAGGAGATGCTGGAAGAAGCTCTTCAGCACTATGATGGAACAGTCATCATTGTTTCCCACGATCGCTACTTCATCTCCAAAGTAGCCAATAAAATTGTCGAAATTCGAGATGGAGAATTGCGCTTGTACCGCGGTGACTATCACTACTACCTCGAGAAAATTGCAGAGGAAAAAGAAAAAGAACGGCTAGCTCTGATTGAAGCCGCAAAGGCCGCAAAGGCTGCCGCCAAACGGGCCAAACAAAAGGAAAAAGAGAAAGCGCGTAAAGTTGCTAAAGGATAGTCGTCCTGTAGCGCTGGTAACGGTAAAAATCTGGCTGTACAGATAAACCTTTATATCAGCAATTTATATCAGCAATGCTTTTGTAAAACTTCCACGGGCAATCCTGAAGTTTAAACATGCCGTCTGAATCCTTGAACAGGTTCAATCAAACAAGCTCAATTATTTTGAGAGTCAATGATTCCAATCTCTTGCCGGAAGTATCAGTAAACGCTTAAGCAGAAATGAAGCCAATAGACAGCAAAAAGGCTACTTGAACAGCGAATCACGTCATTATAAGGTTTTGAGCTCACACTGGCAATTCGGTGAATCTACTGCCAGTCAGTCCCCACTCAAGTATCTTTGCCAATTTGAGGATGATGGCAGCAATGGTATGATTTGCGAAGGATTATTCTAACTAAACGGAAGGGCGAATTTGAGTATGGCGCAAGCGCCTGTATTTCCAGTAGTACTGGTCATTCTAGATGGATGGGGTTACCGCGAGGAAACCGATGGCAATGCCGTCGCTGCCGCAAATACTCCAGTCATGGATAGCCTCTGGGCAGCGTATCCTCATACGCTAATTCGAACTTCAGGCAAAGCCGTTGGGCTACCTGAGGGGCAAATGGGCAACTCTGAAGTGGGACACCTCAATATTGGAGCTGGGAGAGTAGTCCCCCAGGAACTGGTTAGAATTTCCGATGCTGTGGAAGACGGCACTTTACTCAGCAATCGCGCTCTTGTCAAAGTTTGTCAGGAAGTCAAGCGGAGTGGAGGAAAGCTGCATCTGGTTGGGCTTTGCTCCGATGGCGGAGTCCATTCCCATGTTGAGCATCTGTTAGGGCTGCTTGACATGGCAAAAGACCAGATGCTTTCAGAGGTTTGTGTTCATGTCATTACGGATGGTCGGGATACCCCTCCCACATCGGGGATCGATTCAATTCAACGAATTCAGACTCATATAGATGCAATCGGGATCGGCAGAATTGTGACGATCAGTGGTCGTTACTACAACATGGATCGCGATCGCCGTTGGGATCGTATCAAGCAGGCCTATGACGTGATGACCCAGGACGGTGAAGGAGATGGACGTTCAGCGATTGAAGTTTTGCAGGCGTCCTACGAGGCAGGAACGACCGATGAGTTTGTTATTCCCACCCGTGTTGCACCTGGAGCCGTTCAACCGGGAGATGGAGTAGTTTTCTTCAACTTTCGTCCAGACCGGGCCCGCCAGTTAACCCAGGCATTTGTCGATCCGAACTTTCAAGGGTTTGAACGGGAGCCAATTCGCGCTCTGACCTTCGCAACCTTTACGCAATATGATCCCAGTTTTCCAGTCCTGGTTGTCTTTGAGCCTCAGAACCTCGACAATATCCTGGGTCAGGTAATTGCACAACATGGTCTGCGTCAGTTCCGTACCGCTGAAACCGAGAAGTACGCCCACGTCACCTATTTTTTCAATGGCGGGATCGAAGAACCCTTTGAGGGAGAAGATCGGGAACTCGTTCCCAGTCCCTCCGTCGCCACCTATGATCGCGACCCCCCTATGTCCGCCGAAAAGGTAACGAGTGTAGCGATCACAGCGATTGAAAAGCGCATTTACTCCCTGGTTGTAATCAACTACGCCAACCCTGATATGGTCGGACACACCGGCAAAATGGAACCCACCATCCAGGCTCTAGAAACAGTGGATCGGTGTCTGGGGCGCTTGTTAGAGAGCGTCATTCAGGTCGGAGGAACCGCCATTATCATCGCTGATCATGGCAACGCTGAACAGATGTGGGACAGCCAGGGCAACCCCTGGACCGCCCACACCACCAATCCAGTCCCCTTCATTCTGGTTGAAGGGGAAGGACTTAAGATTCCTGGGCACGGCACCGAAGTTCCCCTGCGTGCCGATGGTTGTTTGGCAGACATTGCCCCTACTATTCTGGACATCCTGAAGTTGCCCCAACCCCCTGAAATGACCGGTCGCTCCATGCTCCTTCCTGCTGACATGGATATCCGGCCTAACCGGACTCCAGTCAAGGTGACTCGCTAAAGCAATCGCTCGGAGTTGGATAGGCGCTGCTTATCGGGTAGACACCATCGAACCTGGAACTTTAGACTAGTCAATGAACTGTCAATGAATCATTGTTGTCAGTTCTTCTTTGCCTTCCTCTTCTGTTAAAAGGTACCTGATGACACTGACTCACGTTATTGAAGCAATCTGGTCGCTATCTGCCCTAGGGCTGATCATTTTGGTATTGCTGCACAGCCCTAAGGGTGATGGTTTAGGAAGTTTGGGAGGACAGGCCCAACTGTTTACCAGCACTAAAAGCGCGGAAACGACCCTGAACCGCGTGACCTGGATTTTGGCCGTCATATTCATGGGTATGACTGTGATCTTGAGTGCTAACTGGCTTCCTAAGTAAGCAAGAGATACGGCAATTTTTAGAATTATGGGGCGCTGCCTTCGTTTAAACCATTGGTTTCTGCGATCGCTCCTGACGATCGCAGGTATTAGTTTAGCGATCGCCCTTTCCATTGCACCTGCCCGTTCCAACCTGGCTCCCCTACAACCTCATCCTCTCCCTCCTACCCTGGAAAAGTGGCAGGATGGGCAAAAGGCAGGGGACTATTTTGATCAGATTAAACCCGTTGACATCGGTTACCTCATCTGGTCAAAGTTTCCAGTCACCGTTTTCATCGAACCACTTACCCTCGAAGAGTCAAAGTATCCCTTCACCACTCAACGGGCAAAAACCTGGATCAAAGCGGTTTCCCAGGCCGTGCAGGAGTGGAATCCCTATCTTCCTTTAGAGATCACCCAACAGGCTGAAAAGGCTGACATCACGGTATTGCGATCGCCCCCACCGCTCCAATTTAGTTTGCCAGAAACCAGTCCTTCCAGTAGCCAGCGAGACCGTCCCAGGCTTGCGATCGGTCGTGCCCGCTCCGCTGAAACCCGCTTCGAGATTTACACCAAAATCTCGTCTTCTCAAGAACCGCCCGTCCTCGCCCATCGCTTTACCATCCGCCTGCGCCCTGACCAGGCACCCTCCTATCTTCTAGCCGCTGCTCGTCATGAGTTGGGGCATGCCCTTGGCATCTGGGGACACAGCCCACTCCAGACTGATGCCCTTTACTTTTCCCAGGTTCGCAACTCTCCGCCGATCTCCAAGCGGGACATCAATACGCTCAAACGGATCTATGAACAACCGACCCGTCTGGGTTGGCCACAGCCCAATTCACCCAAATCTCTACAGCACCTCACCTACCACATGCCCCGTTTACCACTGGGGCGGACTGTCATCCAGTTCGTGCGCGCCATTGCCAGTTGCTCTTCAGTCAGCTTGGCTCCGGTGAGATTGGCTCCACACAGGTTTGCCCCGCGTAGATTGGCATTCAGCAGATAGGCAGAGGAAAGATCGGCTCCCCGCAGGTCTGCCCCCTCCAGGTCGGCATTACTCATATAGGCCTTAACCAGGTTGGCATCCCGTAAATTGGCCCGGTTGAGATTTGCCCGCCCAAAATCGGTATTAGACAAAATCGCCCCCTGGAGGTTAATTTTGCTCAAATTTGCCTGGTGAAAGTTGGCACCGGAAAGGTTGGCTCGCTGAAGGGAAAGCGAGTTGAGATCATGGGAGGCAAAGTCCCGTACGCCCTTTGCATAGTAAGTTTGCACACTATCGGCATCCATTCGGATTGGGATCTTGCTTTTCTCTCCGGCAAATTCTCGTCCTCGTCCAGCAGAATTATCCCGGTTTCGCAAAGGAGAGCTATTCGAAGATCTGGAGTCGAGGTTGGAACTCCGAACTGAGGCCGTTTGAAACCCCGTAGAGTCCCCTCTTTGGCGTGCCCGGATTGCCATCGCGGCGCGGGCAGCAGGGGAAGAAGGGGGGCCGCCCGTTGAGTCTGGATCGCGATAGCCACCCGATTTCCGATTGGAGCCCATATTCTGCTTTGCCATTCCTTTTTCCAGGCTTTCCAGGTAGGGCTCCAGGTCTAATTCTCTAAAAATCTTTTCGGCTGTCTGGTAGCGTCGTTTAACTGAAACCTCCAGCATGTTCTCCAGGACTTTAGCGAAGTGATCGCTAATGTGGACATATTTCTGCCAGAGTAGCTCACCTGTGGTGGAATCGTAGTCCAGATCCTTGGGAGACTTGCCTGTGAGTAGATAAATACAGGTGACCCCCAGGGCGTAGATATCGCTGGCCGGAACCGGACGCATGGCCATCTGTTCAGGGGGGGCAAAGCCTGGAGTGCCGATCGCATAGGAGGTGAAGGCCGTCTGCTCAGAATTAGTTGTCTGGGACTGCTGCTGATACTTGACTGCACCGAAGTCAATCAACACCAGCTTGAGGTCCTGGGCCCGCCGAATGATGTTAGCGGGTTTGATGTCCCGATGGATGACGCGATTGGTATGGATGTATTGCAGGACTGGCAGGATTTCGCTCAAAAACTGTTTGACACCATGCTCCGTCAGGGGACCATCCCTTTTAACAATTTGCTGGAGGGTAGAACCGCTGACATATTCCTGAACCAGATAAAACTCCTGGTTAGCTTCAAAGTAGTCCAGTAGACGTGGTACCTGGGGATGATTTCCGATTCTGCCAAGGGTTTCAGCTTCCCGCTTAAAAAGCTCCCGTGCCATGTCCAGAACGTGGGGAGCGGTTGCGCTGGGACGAAGTTGCTTAATGACACAGTTGGGATGTCCAGGCAGCAACTCATCAATAGCAAGGAAGGTAGCCCCAAACCCACCCTGACCAAGGGTTTGAATGACTCGGTAGCGATCGCGCAACAGTAACTTGGCACCACAGGCCTGACACACGTCTGTCTGAAGTGAATTTTGAGGATTGGGACAGCCCGAATTGAGGCAGTAGCTCATTAGCACCACTCGCTATCGATTTCGACTACTGGGAATATTGCTACCCTAATCTCATTATCCAGGTAGGGATAGCAAATAAGAGTGTCGTTCATGCGGGAAATCTCTTGAAGAGTTGCTGAAGTTCCTCCTCTTAGGCTTGAAGCATCCATAAATGTCCCTGGAATTACGGATTTCACCGTTTCTTCACGATACACCCCTAGCTACTAAGATTCCCACGCCTGGCGCTGTTGCAACAGTTTCATCGCTACTCTGACCTGAAAACAACACTCAAATCTGGGATGGCAGACCCATGCAGATCAAAATCTGCTATTTCATTACTACTGCAATCATGAGAGAACTTCCGTACATTTACAACTAATTATGAAGGAAGGCGGTTCTGAGCAGTCAGAATTTCGCTTCTATTAAAGCTCCTCAAAGAGAAGGGAGGTATTGCTTGATGAATTTTCGCCTTGGCTGCGCAATTTGGGCCTATAAGGGCTGGATAGGAGATCTTTTTCCACCAGAAAGCCATCCTAGAGACTTTTTGAGGCTCTATAGTCAGCGCTTCATCACTGTAGAAGGGAACACCACCTTCTATTCAATCCCCGATGCAGAAACGATTGCCCGCTGGGCAAAGGAGACCCCTACCGAATTTCAGTTCTGTCTAAAGCTGCCCAAGGCCTTTACCCACCAGGGTCTTTTAGAGCCTCATCTCTCAGAAATTCTCCATTTTCTGAATCAAATGAAAGGGCTAGGCACTCGGCTGGGGCCTTTTTTTGCTCAACTTCCTCCTAGCTATAGCCCCGCTCTTCTGGAGGACCTGGAAGCTTTTCTAATGGCACTACCGCGCAGCCAGGCTGAATTTGCGCTGGAAGTCCGTCATCCTGATTGGTTTCAGGAACCCCATCGCCGCCGATTAACGGACTTGCTAGAAGAACTGGGCATTGGGCAAGTTTTGTTAGACACTCGCCCAATTTATGAGGTGCCGGATGACCCGCAGCTTCATTCCGAACGACGTAAGCCTCGATTACCCTTGCAGCTTAGTGTCACTGCTCCATTCAGCCTGATTCGCTACATCAGTCACCCCAATCTGGAGATGAATCAACCATTTATGGAGATATGGGTCGCCCGTATTGATGAATGGCTACAGCAGGGAACACGTATTTACTTCTTTGTTCATTGCCCTGTAGAGAAGCGATCGCCTACCAACGCTCAATATTTACAGTATCTATTAGAGAAACGGGCAGTTCCCGTGCCGCCCCTACCGTGGAACCAACTGGAGCCATTTTCGACTCAACTGAGGTTGTTTGAATAGCTGTTATAGCTCTATGCAAGCGCGTTAGGACATTGGGCTTAAAGAGAATGTGGGGGGCAGCCCCTAGCCAGGGGTGAAACCCCTGCATCCCGTCCTAAGCCTGGTGGCTATAGCTATAGTTGTTATAGAGAGTTACTAGAGAGGCGAGGGGGTAAAGGAGTAGGAGGATGGATAACCCCACTCGTCCACTCACCCGCTCCTTATTCCCTTCTGGTTCCTGACTTCTCCCTACTCAATAGCTGGGGCTTTTAGCAATTCGCCATTAAAAGCTCCAAAAGCAACAGATTGCGATGCTGCTTGTTGGGAAACCGCTGGCAAGCTTTCACGTAGCCGCTCGGTTAGCTCGACTGATTTTGCATCATAAATCTGGGTCAGGATTTTGGGATAAAGTCCAATACCAATAATTGGGATGAGCAGTGAACCAATGATAAAAATTTCACGGGGTTCTGCATCAACTAACACTTCGTGGGAAGTCAGTTCTTTATTTTCAGGACCGTAAAAGATCTCTCGCAGGTTTGAGAGCAGGTAAATTGGGGTGAGGATGACTCCGACCGCTGCCAGCAAAATCACAATTACCTTGAAAGTAGGGTTGTAGGCGTCGCTCTGGGCAAAACCGACAAAGACCATTAACTCTGCGACAAATCCACTCATTCCAGGTAAGGCCAGGGATGCCAAGGAACAGGCAGTCCACATCGCAAAGATCTTCTTCATCTTTTGTCCAACACCACCCATTTCATCCAGCATAAGGGTGTGGGTGCGATCGTAGGTTGCGCCAACGAGGAAGAAGAGGCTGGCTCCAATCAACCCGTGGGAGACCATTTGCAGCAGTGCGCCACTCAGTCCTAAATCGGTAAAGGAAGCAATCCCAATTGTCACAAAGCCCATATGGGAAATGGAAGAGTACGCGATTTTCCGCTTCAGGTTCCGCTGGGCGAAGGAGGTCAAGGCCGCATAAATGATATTTACGATTCCCAGAATCACTAGTGCTGGTGCAAAGATGGCGTGGGCGTCGGGCAGCATTCCGGCATTCATCCTTACCAGAGCGTAGCCCCCCATTTTGAGGAGAATGCCTGCCAGCAACATATGTACGGGGGCAGTTGCCTCACCGTGAGCATCGGGTAACCAGGTGTGGAGGGGAATGATGGGTAGCTTGACTGCGTAGGCAACCAGAAAGGCAGCGTACATCCATAGCTGGAAGTTAATGGTGTAGTCCTTCAGTGCCAGCGTTTGCATATCAAAGGAAACGGTGTCCCCATAGAATGCCATCGCCAATCCTGCTACCAGAATAAACAGGGAACTTCCGGCGGTATAGAGGATGAATTTGGTCGCGGCGTACATCCGCTTTTTGCCGCCCCAAATTGCCAGCAGCAGGTAAACCGGGATTAGCTCCAGTTCCCAGACCAGGAAGAACAGCAGCATGTCCTGAACTGCAAATACGGCGATCTGCCCACCGTACATAGCCAGCATTAGAAAATAGAACAAGCGTGGCTTGAGAGTAACGGGCCAGGCTGCCAGAATTGCCAGGGTGGTGATGAACCCGGTTAGCAGGATGAGGGGCATGGAGAGCCCATCTGTGCCGACTGACCATTTTAGGTCTAGCTGGGGAATCCAGTTGTAGCTCTCGACCAGTTGCAGGTTTGGGTTAGAGGTGTCGTAGCCCGTATAGAAGGCATAGACCAGAATTGCAAAATCAATTAACCCAATGACGAGGGCATACCAGCGAACCGTTTTTCCGTCCTTATCAGGCAGAAAGGGAATCAGCAGAGAGGCTGCGATCGGAAATAGAATGCTCGTAGTTAGCCAGGGAAAATCAGCAGTCAGCATTTCAGCGATGGGTTGTTAGGTGTTAGCTGTTAAAGCAGATACAGGTAAAAGGAAATGGAAATTCTGCCAGTTCTTTTTTTGTGAGAGGCTGCATTTGGTCGATAAACCTGGAATTAGCGGGTCTTGTGACTAAAAAGTGCGCTGTCCCCAGAAAGGAATGAGAGTGATTGCATTTAGCACCCCGCAGAATTGTATCGGTATCCATCCACCGACCATGCAACCACTCATAACTTCTTAAGTAATTCCAGAGAAAATTACTAATCCCAGTACAGCAGCAAACACGATCAGGGCGTAAAACTGAGCGCGACCGTTCTCGAAGTACTTAAGCACTTCACCAGTCAGGAGGGTGACTAAACCCGCCAGGTTGACGACGCCATCGACAACTTTGTAGTCCACTTCCAGCACCTGGCGTGCAAGGCGGCGGCTACCTAACACAAAGACGTTGTAATAGATATCGTCGAAGTACCATTTGTTTTTGGAGAGTTGGTAAAGGGCTGGAATCCGGGCGGCGATCGCCGCCGGGTCAATTGTTTTGCGTAGGTACATCATTACAGCCAGGGTAATGCCAATCAGGGAAATCCCCACCGAACTACCCGCCATCAACAGAAACTCACTCAAATCAAAGTGAGCGGCTGCTTCGGTCATGTCAAACACCTCACCAGGAGGATGAATAAACGCCTCAAAGTAGTTCGCGAAAGGAGTCCCAACCAGACCAACCAGGATCGAAGGCACGGCCAGAAGTATCAGCGGCAATGTCATTGAAATGGGAGACTCGTGGGGACTGGTGCTGTAATGGTGCCCGTGGGTGTTGTGATCTCCTTTGGCGTGATCGGACTCTGCTTCCATCGTCAGTTCGTGGGGATTCATGGCACCGGGGCCCATTGAAAGTCCCATTTCCTGAAGTTGCTCCAGCTTAATCTGGTTACGGACAGATGTATCGGCGCCGCGAAACCTTCCTTCAAAGGTGGAGAAGTACATACGAAACATATAAAAGGCGGTGATCCCGGCGGTGATCCAGGCAACCAACCACATCATCGGATTCGCCTCATAGACCAGACCAATAATCTCATCCTTGGACCAAAATCCGGCAAAGGGTGGAATTCCACTAATGGCCAGGGTTCCGATCAGAAAGGTGATGGCGGTAATTGGCATAAATTTACGTAATCCGCCCATCATGCGCATATCCTGAGCGTAGGCCGGGTCATGGCCCACCACCCCTTCCATGCCATGGATTACAGAGCCGGAGCAAAGAAACAGCATGGCTTTGAAGTAGGCATGGGTCATCAGGTGGAACATTCCAGCGGTGTAGCCACCCACGCCCATCCCCATGACCATATATCCCAGTTGGGACATGGTGGAGTAGGCCAGGCCCTTTTTGATGTCATTTTGAGTGATGGCGATGGTTGCTCCAATAAATGCGGTTACTGTGCCTGTCCAGGCAATGATGCTCATAGCCGTCGGAATGTCTTCAAAGACTGGAAACATCCGGGCAATGAGAAACACCCCGGCAGCGACCATGGTTGCCGCGTGAATCAGTGCTGAAATGGGGGTTGGACCTTCCATAGCATCGGGTAGCCAGACGTGCAGGGGAACCTGGGCTGACTTGGCAACCGGGCCCAGAAAGACCAGTACAGCGAACAGAGCTGCCATCGCCCCGCTCAAAGCACCCGATTCAATCAATTGCTGGAGGCGATCGCCAATCACATCAAACTCAAAGCTACGGGTTGCCCAGTAAAGCCCCAACATCCCCAGAAGCAAGCCAAAGTCGCCAACCCGGTTGGTCACAAAGGCTTTTTGGCAAGCATCGGCTGCCGCTTTCCGGTCATACCAGAATCCAATTAGCAGGTAGGAGCACATCCCCACCAGTTCCCAGAAGATGTAGACCTGTACCAGGTTAGGACTAACGACCAGACCCAGCATGGAGGAGCTAAACAAACTCAAATAGGCGTAGAAACGAACATAGCCAGGGTCATGCGCCATGTATCCGTCGGTGTAGATCATGACCAGAAACGCAACGGTGGTCACAATCACCAGCATGAGGGCGGTGAGGTGGTCAATGGTATACCCCATACTTAGATGGAAATCACCCGCCGATGCCCATTCAACCATTCGGGTGTAAGGCTCATGTCCCTGGTACTGACTCCAGAAAAGGGCAAAGGATAAAACCATTGCCGCTCCACAGAGGGAGACTATGAAAATTGAACTGGGGCTTCTGAGTTGACTGGTAGCCTTACCAAAGGAAATGAGCCCCAGGCCAAGAATCATGGCCCCTGCCAGTGGCAGGACTGGAATCAGCCAGGCGTATTCGTAAATTGCTTCCATGGCTTATGCCTACTTATGCCTACGTTTAAAGTTCTTCACGCGATCGGGAAAACCGTTTACATTGTGACATACGGCTTAGGACAAACTGTCAAGAGCGAACACAACATTTCAAGTTCTATCGATTGGATTTTTGCCTCTCCTGTGAAACTTATAGCGGAGGGTAAGCACATCAGGGAGAAGTCCCTTGCTTCCAAAGTTGCTGCGTTATTATTCACTGCCTGATTACAGATCAGGCACGGGACACACTTATCTTCAAACTTTTTAATGGAGTTGTACTCGCCCCTTAGTTGTATTCGTTATCAGTAGCAAAGCTGGAGCGGCGATCGCGATCCCGAACCGTCCAATCTTCATTTTCACCACCAATAATGACCTGGTTGAGAGTGACATAATCCTGGCTAAACTGGCGGAGAGCGTTAATCAATACATCGATCGCAATCCCGTCACTGGTTCCCAGATCAAACCAGCACCGCCCCCAATTGCCCAGGTATTCCATTTCGCCCATATTGTGCATCAATGCCAGCAGGCTGCTATCAGCCGTGTCTTCGTTGTATTCCATGTAGCTGATATCGATGCCCATCTCCTGCACTTGCAAGTTTTCAGCATTGAACCCTCCCAACTTTCCCAGGAAAAACCAGGAGTTGAAGACCTCTTCGATGTATTGCTTCTCCATTTCAGAGGGAACCGTACTGAACTCAATCCAGATCCAGAGGTCAAATGGATCAAATTCACGAAATTGAACCTGCATAACGGGGGTAGTGCCCAAATCGTAATGGTTTTTGAGTCGTTAATGATGGCGGCTGGCGCCGCTCATCATTACCTTGTTGTTAGGTCTACCCATAACGGGTAAAGTAAGCGGCGAGAGGATGACTAACACCACTTATAGCCTATTGTTGACTGTCAATGGCTTTTCTAAGAGTTTGAGATTAGTTCGCAACTCCAGTTACTTGCCAATATTCTGCAAGCGTCTCTGGGTGCGATCGTGCTCCCGCTGGATTTGCCTTACCAGGGCTGGAGGTAACTGGTTTTTCTTGTCTAGCGCTTTTTGAAACAGGGCAATGCTGTCCCGATTATTGCCCTGCTTTACCAAAATTTGAGCCTTGAGATAGTAGAGTTCAGGGTTATTGGGTGTGGCCTGAATCGCCCTATCGACTGCTTCCAGTGCCTTACTAGGTTGGTTTAAGTCACGATAGCCGAGGGCAATTCCGCGATCGGCCAGATAGCGGGGACTAGCATACTTGTTTAAGCGCTCAATTGCCTGAGAGGGGCTAGAAAAAGGTAGATTCAGAGCCATTAGCAGCTCAATGTATCCTTTCACCAGGTTCAGTTCAGGGTCATTAGGTGACTGCGCTTCCGCTGCATCCAGGTACTTAAATGCCTGCTGCACCTCACTCAAACCCCGTGGAGTGCCCTTTACCGTTCCCTCTTTGAGAACAATATAACCCGCCTCCAGGAAATGACCGACCGCTAGATAGAGGTTGCCCCGGAGGGGATCTTTCCCCAGTAGTGCCTGGGCAGCGGTGCGGGTTTGACCCGCGTAGGTGTGAAATTCTTCGAGTAGAGCAGCCTTTTTGTCAGGATCTTTCTCGCCCTGCCAGTCAATGTAGACCAGGGATGCCTTCATCGCAGGAGTCATGGGTTCATTGGGGTCTGCCTGCTGAAGATATCTGGCAGCAGCGGGATAGTTGCCCTGCTCAAAAAAAGCTTTGAAAGCCGCTTCGGTGCGATCGCCAATTGCCCGAGCATCACCAGTCCGAAAAGGATCTTTAGCCAGAGATGGATATACCCAAAGGCTGAGAGAAATGACCGTTGCACTGGTAACGCTCAATATTGATTTAAGGGCAGCGCGAGGGCGAACTCGCTTAAAGCAAGCCCACTTAGACGCGGTGAACCAATCTGTCATAGTCTCTATCCTGGTCAATCAAGTCTAAATATTCATACTAGATGGCGTCAATTTTGTTTGGCATCCCCTGATCAGTTAAAGGAAAAGGAAAAAAGAAAAGGAGTCAGAAGCCCGAAGAGGTGAGGAAAGGAAGGATGTAAAGGTGTTGTTGCCTGTTGCCTATTTCCTCTGAATAAGGATGATTGGTTAGAGTAGTGTTACTCTCCATACTTTTTAAGAAAACTGCCTGCCCAGGTTATGAGCAGACAGTTTGGGTCTCACAAAGCCAATGGAGGTTTAGAGGACAATTGAGTAGACGTGGTCGAGTCAGGTAAGTTCCAGATGAAAATGAAAGGTAAGGGTGATTTATGATGCAAACCTTGTAGGTTTTGACCTGAGACCTCATGACTCCGTTGGCGTTAAACCTCCGAGGTTTTGGCAGAATACGTGAGTGCTGTGACCTCATGCAAATCTCGCAGGTCTTGACCTAAACCCCTTCTGTCTCCTATCTCCTACCCCCTTACGCCCTGACTCCTCAAGAATGCTTTACATCCGTAACCTGACTTACCACCCACCAGCCTGTCACCAACCGATTTTGAAAGCCGTGAATCTGGAAATTGCACCACAACAGATGGGGTTGGTGATTGGTCCCAGTGGGTCGGGAAAGACAACTCTACTGGAAATTTTGGCGGGACTGGCAGAAAAAACGGCGGGTGAAATTTGCTGGCGTGAACAGGAATTGACTTCCCTTCACCTTCAACAGTTGAGTGGGCTGGTGTTTCAGTTCCCGGAACGGCATTTTTGTGGGGGAACTATCCTGGAAGAGCTGCGGCTGGGGCACCCGGAACTGACGGGCGATCGTATCCATGAAGCTTTGAGTGAAGTGGGTCTTGCTCAACTGCCTTTGAACACATCGCCCAACTCTCTCAGTGGGGGGCAGCAACGCCGACTCGCTTTTGCGGTGCAGCTTATTCGCCAGCCCCATTTGCTTTTACTGGATGAACCGACTGCTGGGTTGGACTGGTCGATGCGGCGACAGTTGGTGAATTTGCTGGCGAAACTGAAAACCCACTGGAGTCTGCTGGTTGTTTCCCACGATGCCAATGACCTAGTGGACATCGCTGACCAATGCTGGACGTTGAGCCATGGTGAGCTCGCTTCTGCCAATGTGGAAATGTTGAAATCCAAAGTGAGGACTGAAGTGAAGGCTTAAACGTTCAGGAACTTCATTGCATCAGGGCCAGGACTGAGACGGGTGAGCCCGATCCATCTTGTGGATGCAGGAGACCAATGATCAGGATAGTTCCTTGAGGGGGCAATGGGTTGAGGTTGGTCAGATTCTCCAGGACAACTTTAATCATAAGATTGTTATATGTCAGATCTTTGCGAATTCGAGTTTCACACCCTGACCGTGGATGCTTATGGACAACCGCAAGAAACCCAGCATTGCTCTGCTCACGGCTTCATTGCTGATCTGGGAGAAGGCATTGAGCTGGAATTGGTTGCCATTCCGGGTGGCTCGTTTCTGATGGGCGCTCCAGAAACAGAGGAGGGCTGGCACCCGACTCAAGCTCCTCAGCATGAAGTGGAGATCGCACCTCTCTGGATAGGCAAGTACCCCATCACTCAGGCTCAATGGGGTGCGATCGCGGCCCTGCCCAAAATCAACAGACCGCTTATGCCCAGACCCTCCTGTTTTGAGGGTAACCATCGACCTGTCGAGCAGGTATCCTGGCTGGATGCGGTTGAGTTTTGCGATCGCCTCTCTGCTCACACCGGACAAACCTATCGACTTCCCAGTGAAGCCGAGTGGGAATACTGCTGCCGTGCTACCACCTCAACTCCCTTCTGTTTTGGCGAAACCATCACCACTGACCTCGCCAACTATTCTGGGATTGACTGGGAATTTGAAGGGCGGATTTGTAGCAGAGGCTCCTATGGTAAAGGACCTCCAGGCAGCGATCGGCGGGAAACGATCAGCGTTGGCAGCCTTCAAGTGGCCAATCCATTCGGGCTATACGACATGCATGGCAATGTGCGGGAATGGTGCCAGGACTGCTGGCATCCTTCCTATCAGGGGGCTCCAGGGGATGGAACCGCCTGGGTGACCGATGGAGACTGCAACCAATGGCTGCTAAGGGGAGGTTCCTGGAACAATGGCCCCAGAGCATGCCGCTCTGCCGCCAGAGGCAAAATGGAAATCGATGCCAGCCTTTACGATATCGGATTTCGAGTTGTTTGCGTATTGCCTCACTAAAAAACCCATCACTCTGATGGAGGCATGGCCCCTACAAAACCTTCCTCACCCCATTACCCCCTCATTCCACTCCCCTCTCGGCTAAAAAGGCATCAAACGTGCGGCGATCGCTCATGGCCGTCTGTGCCCCCTCCTTCGTCACTGCCAGTGCCCCTGCTGCGGCCCCCCAGACCACTGCCTGCCGCAGAGACAAACCTTCAACCAGAGCTGCCACCAGCCCTCCTGCAAATGCATCGCCAGCGGCAACTGTATCTACGGCATTAACCGAAAACGCAGGGGTAAAAAAGGTTTCATCCGCCGTTGCGCAAAATACTCCCTGGGCTCCCAGCTTGATAATCACTGTGTTTGCTCCCTGATGGTGCAAATGATGGGCAGCGATCGCCGCCGTTTCCTGATTGTTGACTGGAAAACCCACCAGTTGACCAGCTTCTACCTCATTGGGCACCAAAATATCCACCAACGGGTATAGATCAGTGAGTTGGGTTGTCTGTACCGGAGCTGGGTCAAGAATTACCCTTACCCCGGCTTCATGGGCAGCCTTTGCTGCTGCCCGGACGACTGCGATTGGCACTTCCAGTTGAAGCAGGAGCGCATCCGCCTGGGGCAGGAGTTCTATTAACCGCTCCACGTCCTCATTGTTCATCTGTCCATTGGCACCCAGAACCCCCACAATCTGATTCTTTCCCCCATCTGCTACGATAATGATGGCAACGCCTGAACGAGCATCCCCATCCACCAGCACAGAATCAATCTGCACCCCCGCCGCCCTCAGTTCTTCCAACAACTCCTGCCCAAAGGCATCATCCCCTACCCGCCCTACCATCTGAGTTGGGATCCCTAATTTGGCCAAGGCAACGGCCTGGTTTGCCCCCTTCCCTCCTGGTGTGGTGAAAAAATGAGATCCCAATAGCGTTTCCCCCGCTTCAGGCAGTCGCGGCGTCTGAGTCACCAGGTCCATGTTTATGCTGCCAAAGACAATGACGGTCACAGTTTACCAACCCCAACTCCCTGGTGAGCCTTTGAATGGTCCTACAATATCGCTGGTGATCCAACCACCGTAAAAGTTGCCTGGTTGTGGTTCGACTTTTTCTCCATCTACGTAACAGGCATCCATTGGGGCAGGGTAGAAGGCAACATAGTCTTTGATTGCAGTAAAGGCTGGAGTGGGTTCCGGGTAATACCAGGCAACGTCATTCGCCTGGCGATCGCCCACAACAAGGTGATAGTAGGCACCCTGCCCTTTCCACTCGCAGAATGTAGTGCGGGGGCTTTTGATTAAGTATTCTTGCTTAATATCTTCTGGGGGGATGTAGTAGACCGGGGGGTGGCTGGTTTCTAATACCCGTTTGGCACAGCGGGTATCGGCGATCGTCACGCCATTGAAAACCACCTGAATATGTTTACTGGTATCTTCCAGACGGGGTGGGCGGGGATAGTCCCAGACAGACTCTTGCCCAGGTCGGGGAGGGATAGGTTGAGGACGCATAAGACGGCCAGTTTAATCTGAGAGATGCCACTCAATGTACCAATCTTGATTGATCCTCTGATAGTCGAGCAAGGGTTGAGCTTCTTGGGGGCGGATTGGAGAACTCCTGTGGTTTGGCTTGTAAACAATGCCAATCCCACTATCCAAAGAACTCTTTTCATCTTGCTAGAGACTGGGGAACCTGAGCCATGTGCAACGCCGATGAAGAACTTGAAACGGTAGAATGTTAAGCATTGTTTCTCTCTGCCCCTATGTCTGATCGAGCCAATGGTGGGAATACGCGAGTGGCGAAGTCTCGCAATGTTCAGAATACCAGGTCATCTGCACCGTTGAATTGTATCCGCATCCGGGGGGCGCGGCAGCATAACCTTAAAAATATTGATCTGGAATTGCCGCGCGATCGCCTGATTGTTTTCACAGGGGTTTCCGGTTCAGGCAAGTCTTCTCTGGCATTTGACACAATTTTTGCCGAGGGGCAGCGGCGGTATGTGGAATCTCTCAGTGCCTATGCCCGGCAGTTTTTGGGGCAGGTGGATAAGCCAGATGTGGACGCTATTGAAGGGCTTAGCCCGGCGATTTCAATTGACCAGAAATCCACTTCCCACAATCCCCGCTCGACGGTGGGTACGGTGACAGAGATTTATGACTATTTACGATTGCTCTATGGCCGGGCAGGAGAACCCTACTGTCCCCATTGCGATCGCTCCATTGCGCCCCAGACCATTGATCAGATGGTGGATCGGATCATGGAACTACCCGATCGCACCCGCTTTCAAATCCTGGCACCCGTTGTGCGCGGCAAAAAAGGCACGCACAAAAAGTTACTTTCCAGCCTTGCGGCGGAAGGGTTTGTCCGGGTTCGGATCGATGGCGAGGTGCGAGAACTGAGTGACTCCATCGAACTGGACAAGAACCAATCCCACACGATTGAAATTGTGGTGGATCGGTTGGTGAAAAAAGAGGGCATCCAGGAGCGTCTGACAGACTCGCTCTCGACCTGTCTGAAGCATTCTGAAGGGATTGCAGTTATTGATATTGTGCAGGAGGAGTCAGGAGCCAGGAGCCAGGAGCCGGGAGGCAATGTGGTTGAACTGCCCTCTGGCAAATCCAGCTCTCTCAAAGCGGCTGAAAAGGGTGGAGCCTACCAGCCGGATTCCGCCACCTCCCCACCCCAGCCTCCCAGCCCCCTCATTTTCTCCGAAAACTTCGCCTGCCCAGAACATGGCGCAGTCATGGAAGAACTGTCTCCCCGGCTGTTTTCCTTTAACTCGCCCTATGGGGCCTGCTCTGCCTGTCATGGGTTGGGCAGTCACCGTAAGTTCACCGCGGATCTGGTCATCCCGAATCCGGAGTTGCCAGTGTATGCAGCGATCGCCCCCTGGTCAGACAAAGACAACACCTACTACCTTTCCCTGCTATGCAGTGTGGCGGCTGCTTTTAACTTTGACATCCAGACTCCCTGGAATCAGTTGACCAAAGAACAGCAAGATGTCCTCCTGCACGGTTCCAAAGACCCCATCTGGATTGATGTAGACTCCCGTTACCGCCAGAGTAAAGGCTACTATCGTCGCTATGAAGGCATTTTGCCGATGCTGGAGCGGCAATACCAGGAAGCCAGCTCGGAGGTGTATAAGCAAAAGCTGGAGCAATATCTGGTGGACCAGCCCTGTGAGGTGTGCAAAGGAAAGCGTTTGAAGCCAGAAGCCCTGGCTGTGAGACTGGGACAGTACGGCATCACGGATCTGCTGGGCGTTTCCATCCGGGACTGCCTCAACCAGATTAACAGCATACAACTCAGCCCCCGTCAGGCCCAGATTGCAGACCTGGCTCTGCGAGAGATTAAAGCACGACTGCAATTCCTGCTGGATGTAGGGTTGGACTATCTGACCCTGGATCGTCCGGCCATGACGCTTTCTGGAGGCGAGGCGCAGCGAATCCGATTGGCGACTCAAATTGGTTCCGGTTTAACGGGCGTTCTCTACGTGCTGGACGAACCCAGCATTGGATTGCACCAGCGTGACAACTCCCGCCTGTTGCGGACACTAACCCGACTGCGCGACCTGGGGAATACCCTGATCGTGGTGGAGCATGACGAAGAAACCATCCGTTCTGCCGATTATCTGGTAGATATCGGTCCGGGGGCGGGAGTGCATGGCGGGCAGGTGGTTGCTCAGGGAAGTCTGGAAGCGCTACTAAACTCCCCCGACTCCCTGACTGGAGCCTATCTATCCGGACGACGGGTAATTCACACTCCCGCTGAGCGACGGGGGGGCAATGGGCGTGTGCTCAAGATTCGCAATGCTCACCGGAACAATCTCAAGCACATCGACGTGGACATTCCTCTCGGCAAAATGGTTTGCATTACGGGCGTCTCTGGTTCCGGGAAATCCACCCTGATCAACGAATTGCTCTATCCTTCCCTGCAACACCATTTTGGTAGCAAGGTTCCCCAACCCAGGGAAATGGAGCCCGTGGGTGGATTAAATGCTCTGGACAAGGCGATCGTCATCGATCAATCTCCAATCGGGCGCACACCCCGCTCTAACCCCGCCACCTACACAGGCACCTTTGATATTATCCGGGATGTGTTTGCCGAAACCATTGAGGCCAAAGCACGGGGTTATAAACCTGGCCAGTTTTCTTTCAACGTTAAAGGCGGACGCTGTGAAGCCTGTGGTGGGCAGGGTGTGAACGTGATTGAAATGAATTTTCTGCCGGATGTGTATGTGCAGTGCGAGGTCTGTAAGGGAGCCCGCTACAACCGGGAAACGTTGCAAGTGAAGTTCAAGGGCAAATCCATTGCCGATGTGCTGGAAATGACGGTAGATGAAGCGCTGGAGTTTTTCAAAAACATCCCCCAGGCAGCCACTCGCCTGCAAACTCTTTCAGATGTAGGTCTGGGTTACATCCGCTTAGGTCAACCTGCTCCCACCCTGTCGGGGGGAGAAGCCCAGCGGGTGAAATTGGCAACAGAGCTATCCCGCCGCGCTACCGGTAAAACACTGTATCTAATTGACGAACCGACGACTGGACTATCTTTCTACGATGTCCACAAGCTGTTGGATGTGCTGCAACGGTTGGTGGATAAGGGCAATACCGTGCTGGTGATTGAGCACAATCTGGATGTTATTCGTTGCTCAGACTGGATTATTGATCTGGGACCGGAAGGGGGCGATCGCGGCGGTGAAGTGATTGCCATTGGCACCCCAGAGGAAGTGGCAGAAAACCCCAGATCCTATACAGGACAGTATCTCAAGCAGGTGTTGCAGCAGTATCCACCTGTACCTGCAACTGCATAGATCATAAGGCTCTCCTGGGAGTTTGGTGATAAGCGTCGCTTACCATCAAACAAAATCAATATTCCAGGGATTCTGTTTTAGATGAAAGAGTAGCGTAGGCTACTCTTTCACCGGCAAGCCGGAAGAACCGTCCTAAATCAGTTGTTAAATGGAGAGGCCGTGTGAGAAAGGGTTCCACAGGAATTCTTTCTCACGATCCAGATTAGGATCACTATGGCTTTCGAGGGCTTTGTCAGTCAGGAGACACTCTCTTTGGCGATTTTTTGAGGTTTTTAATTCAGATTGGCTTCCCATTAAGAAAACCTTATTGAAATAATAGGAATTTTCAGGGTTCTATTGCGCAGCTTATGGCAGAAAGTACAGGTATGCTTTAAATCAAGCAAAGGAGATTTCTCCATCATTGCTGCTTCAAAATTTGAATAATCTATTCTATTCTCAGCCAACCTTTAAGTTAGTCAATGTATTCTATAGGTTGAGATCAATCTAAGTAGTAACCATAATTAACTGTAAGCAAGGGAAGTGGTGGCTACGCCTCCAGAAAGAGGGTTTTACTCTCTCGCCCCGAACTTATCCTCAATGAGCGCCAGGTTTCGTTCATCAGCCTAACCTACAAGTTTTCAAGAATTCCTAAGAGCTCCGTCAGTCAATCAATCAAATTCTTCTCCTTTTTCCAGGTTTATTTCTATGAAATCTAGAGAGCAAATAGGGAGTAAAAATTCCAGAATTCAATTTTTAATAAGATCTGATTACTTCCTATTTGTTTTTAATCCAGATCTACTCATGTTTACATGGCTTGCTTCGTGAGATGGAAGATTATAGTGCTTGCTTTTGGTGTGTTTGCTTTTTGTGTGAGGAAATAGAGTGATTAACTGTAAACAAACTGTATCGAGAACTGTAAGTTTGATTGGATTATTGGCAGGTTCAATTTCTCTGGGAAGTTTGCCTGCGATCGCAACCAAGCCATCTAAGCCACCGGCGCTCAGCCACACAGATGCCGTTTCCAGCATTGTGCCTTCTCAAGCCAGGACAACGTTTCCGGCAGTTGGCGTCCATTCATCCCAAACTGTGGCTCAGGCCATCATTCCACCAGCCCGGTTAGAGCCCGTATCTGTCACCTCCGGGCTTCAGCCATCCGGTGGAAGGCACTCAGAGAGGGATGGCATGGCTCAAGTGACATCCGTTTCCCAATTGTCGGATGTTAAGCCAACGGACTGGGCGTTTCAGGCATTGCAATCCCTGGTCGAGCGCTATGGCTGCATTGTCGGCTATCCCGACAAAAAGTATCGCGGCAATCAGGCCATGACTCGCTACGAGTTTGCAGCAGGGCTTAATGCCTGCATGGATCGGATCAGTGAACTCATCGCATCTGCTACTGCCGATCTTGTAAAAAAAGAGGATTTGCTGGCTATCCAGAAACTCCAGGAAGAATTTGCCGCTGAACTGGCGACCTTGCGAGGGCGGGTTGATTCTCTGGAAGCTCGCGCCGCTACCCTGGAAAAACAGCAGTTTTCTGTCACCACCAAACTGAGTGGGGAAGTTATCTTCAGCCTGGCGACGGCGCAGGGTGCCTATCCAGGTCCAAGGAGAAATGCAGCACCATTTAACACAGCCCGAACTGGCCTGGGAGCACCAGACATTACTCCAGGCGAGGATGCCGAAATTGTTTTCAATAACCGGGTACGGCTAAGACTCTTGACTAGTTTCAGCGGTAAAGACTTACTAATTACTGGTTTGCAAGCTTACAACTTTGGCGGGGGGGGTGGTAATCGCCTCAGCAGCTTATCCGGCATTCTGGGCTATGGAGATGGCGTTTTTGGGACAGCGAGCAATGTTCGCCTGGCCTACGAACCCCAGTTTGGTACAACAAATCCATCTAATTTGGGTGATGCCCCTGGTGCCAACAATTCTGTTGGACTTTACAAACTGCTCTACATCTTTCCGGTTACCAGCAAGTTAACAGCTTTTGTCGGAACAGCCGCAGAGGCCGATGATGCTTTTCCGGCGATTGTCCCCTTCTATGGAGACGCCCAGGAAAGCATTTCCCGCTTTGGGCAAATGAACCCAATTTTGCGGATATCTGGCGGCACCTCTGGAATTGGTCTGGCCTCTGCAGGTGGTTTTATCTGGAACATTTCCGATGCGGTGGATTTTCGGGCGCTGTACGGTAGCGTTAACGCAAACCTCCCAGCCAATCTGAAGTTCGCGGGTGGCACTCCTTTAGGAGCAGGGTTATTTGGCGGCAGTTATGTTGCCGCGGCCCAACTGACCTTGAAGCCTTTCAACTCGCTCGACATTGCCTTCAACTATGCCCACAGTTACCACCAGATCAATATCCTGGGTCTAGGTGAAGCCGCAGTTGCCATTGGCGCAATTCCAGGTATTCCCGCAACAACTCCCGTTTCCCTTGACTCCTTTGGCGTCACCGCGGCTTACCGAATTACTCCAAACGTTACACTTTCTGGCTTTTTCTTCTACAGCATGGTGGACTCGGAGTCAGGTCCCGATGCGGGAGCAAACTTCCTCAGCTACATGGCAGGACTCCACTTTAAGGATGTACTCACGAAGGGAAGTAGTTTGGGTATTCTTTTTGGACAACCCCCGGCACGAGTCGGGACCTCTGGTGCTGCCGTTGCGGGTCTGGAGGATACCAAGCCTTACCATCTAGAGGCTTACTACAAGTTTCAGCTGAGTGACAATCTCAGCATTACTCCTGGTGTTTTCATTGTGTTTAACCCAGAAGGATTTAGCGGCAACCGTACGGTTTACGTCCCCGTGATTCGTACCACGTTCACCTTCTAACCTTACCTTTTTCTTCTCATTCCTCACTCTTACCTGCTGACCCCTATAGCTGTCGCACGGTTAGTTAGGCCATTCAGTATTAGGGAGATGTGGGAGCTTTGTTCCCAGCCAGAGGTTCCCTCCCTACATCCCATCCTAACCAACTCTTTCATTGCTCTAGCACCTGCCATAACTCCCATGCCGACCTAGGGGCTTTGCTTAAGCGAAGCCCCTTTTCTGCACTAGGAAGGGCGGTAGGGGACAGTCGAGGGTAATGGCGATCGCTACAATTCTGTGCAACCTTCAAAATCTAGAAATGAGTGGGCTCTCACCCTTGATTGGAGGAATGGAGGGCAGCGGGTGTTAGGGTTGAGAAAAATACGCTGATAAGAAGGAGTTTCACCTTGGTGCAATCTGTTTTTGATGATTCCAAATTGGCTCAACTGGATGCTCCCCAGGAGTGGAATCTCGCTGACCTCTATCAGGGCTTTGATGATCCAACTCTGGCTAATGATCTGGAGTGGTTGCAAAAGATGGCAAACCAGTTCCGAGATACCTACCGTGGTAGAGTCGGATCGTTGTCCCCAGAGGAAATTGCGAATTGTTTGAAACAACTGGAGGCGATCGCCGAAAAATCAGGCTATCTCTACGCTTTCCCATCCCTCATCTTTTCGGCAGATACCCGCAACACCGAAGCAAAGCAGTTCCTTGACAAAGTGATGGAAATGCTGACGGTGGTTGAAAATCAGCTGCTCTTCTTTGACCTGGAACTGAAAGGATTGGACGAAGAAAAGTTTGCCGAACTGGATGCGGCACCTGCGCTTCAGACCTACCGTCACTATCTGAACCGGCTTGCCAGGTTTCGTCCCTACAAGCTCAGTGAGGAAGTGGAGCAGACCCGCAATCAGGACAACCTGACCGGACGGCAGGCGTTTATTCAATTGCGATCCGTTCATCTGGGCGAGCAGGAATATGAACCCATCACCACGCCTGATGGCAAATCCGCCAGTACGGAAGCAGAACTGAATGCCCTGTCGTTTCACCCCGACCCGCAGGTGCGCTATAGGGCCTATGCCTCCATTCGGCAGGTAATGAAGCAGCACAACTCCCTGTACGCCTACATTCTCAATACCGTGGCGCAGGATCATCGGCTGGAAAACCAGATGCGTGGTTATGCTTCTACCCTGCACAAACAGCTATTGGCCGACGAGGTTTCGGAGCCCGTTTTTCGGGCAATTATGGAGGGGACGCGCGATCGCTTCGACCTCTGGCAACGCTACTACACGCTTAAGGGCAATATCCTGGGACAGAAAATTCGCACCTGCGATGTCTATGCTCCCTGGACGACGAAAAGCCAACCGTCCATTTCTTACAAAACAGGGGTTAAGACGCTGCTGGCTGCTCTGGATCAGTTCGACCCCAACTATGCCCGCCGGGCCGAGGAATTTTTCCTGAAAGACTGGGTGGATGCGAAGGTACGTCCCGGTAAACGAGGAGGTGCGTTCTGTTCCTACACCTATGGAAAGCACAGCTATCTGCTGCTGTCCTATACAGACGATTACAATTCGCTGTTTACCCTGGCTCACGAGATGGGGCACGGGCTGCATTTTGCCTGGATTGGCGATCGCCAGACCTACCTCAACAGCAACCCTCCCATGGTGCTGGCAGAAATTGCTTCCACCTTTAATGAACTGCTGCTGCTGGATTACCTGCTTAAAACAGCCAATGACCCTGCCTTGAAGCAATCCCTCCTCACCCGCCAGTTAGAGGATCAATTGAATCTACTGTTCCGCCAGAGCACCATTAGCCGTCTGGAACTGGCCATCCACGATCGCGCGGTTGAGGGCAGCTTTGATGCCCAATTTGTTAACGAGCGGTGGCAGTCTCTTTATCAAGAACTGTGCGGTGATGCCGTTGAAGTACTGCCAGAGCACCAGTATGACTGGGCCCGCATCAATCACATTTACTTCAAACCTTATTACTGCTATCAGTACACTGCATCGAACATCGTCAGCCTCGCCTGCTACCAGAAATATCTGCAAGTCGGAAGCCAGGCCTTCATTCCTGGCTACCTGGAATTGCTGGCAGCAGGTGGCAGCATGGATCAGGTGGAAGCTCTCCGCAAGTACGTTGATGTCGATCTGGAAGATCCGGCTACGATTCATGCCGCTTTGAAGTACGTCGAAGGTTTGCTGGATCAACTTCAAGCGACTTTATGAGATGAAGGTATTGATCAACTTCAGCTCCTCGACTTCGTTTAACGCATCGGTACGGCTTAACCTTCGTGCTGTAAAGTTACAGTATGTACGATGATGATGACTTGACAGTCCTCAACCTGGATGATGATCTAGAAAGCCCACTAGATCACATGGAAGCCATTGATGCCGAGTCGGAGGAGGCAAAACCCGACCCGGAAGAGATGCTGTTGTTGCTGGAATCGTCAGATCCTAACCAGCGAATGCTAGCCGCAAGAGCATTCTGCGAACTTCAGGATGAGCGGGCGGTACCCCATCTGATCCGACTTCTGAAAGATCCCTGCCCACTGGTGCGGGTGAGTGCGGCTTACGGGTTGGGACGAAATCCCAGTCCTGATGCCGTTGAATCCCTGATTAAGCAGTATGACGAAGACTTTAATGGCTACGTCCGAAAAGGGGTGGTGTGGGCTCTGGGCAACTGCCGCGATCGCCGCTCCCAGATGCCCCTGATTAATGCCCTTAAAACAGACATTTCTGCCGTCCGTTTGTGGGCGGCCAGTGCTCTGGCGCAGATGTCAGCCGTTGGTTATGAAGCGGTGATTGCCTCAATTCCTCCCCTGATTGAAGCGATGCGCCGTGATCCGGTGGCTCCGGTACGCAGTAACTGTGCCTGGTCGGTGGGGCAACTTTGCCGGGAACTGCCTTCCAATGTGGTCTATGCCACCGCTGTTGATGCGCTGTTAGAAACCCTGGTGGAGGATGAAGACCTGGGTGTGCGGGAGGATGCGCGATCGTCCCTGCTTAAACTGGGTGATCCACGGGGCTTGCAGATGATTGAGGAACTGGAACGGGAAGGACTGCTCTAACCCATAGCCTGTCCAGCCAACCATCCTGTCGTCCAGGCACTTTGAAAGTTAAAGCCACCCGTCACCCCGTCGATGTCGAGGATTTCTCCAGCAAAGTATAAACTCGGACAGCAACGGCTTTCCATCGTTTTGAAATCAACTTCCTTGAGGTTGACACCGCCACAGGTGACAAACTCTTCCTTGAATGCGCCTTTGCCGCTAACCCGGTATTGCCCACGGGTAAGTTCCTGAACCAGAGCATTGAGAGTCTTATTGGAGAGTTCTGCCCAGCGAACTGGGCCAGAACTGCCCTCGCCAATACCCACCTGCTCGATCAACCGTTCCCAGAGGCGGCGGGGAATGGGGACTGGACAGCTTGCGGCAATGGTTCGTTTGGCTAATTGAGATTTTACTTTCAGTAAATCCTGGCGCAGGGTTTCCAGGTTGTATTGGGGCAACCAGTTGATGATCAGCGTAGCCTGGTAGTGGCTATCGTGTAAGTCTCTGGCTCCCCAGGCAGAGAGTTTTAGCACGGCGGGACCGCTTAAGCCCCAATGGGTAATAAGCAAGGGCCCTGTTTGTTCCAGACAAGTCTTTTCCCCTATCTGAAGCCGCAGATGGACAGAATTGACGGAAACCCCTGCCAGATTTTGTAGTCGGGAATCTCTGATGGTAAAGGTAAAAAGGGAAGGAACGGGAGGTGTGATGGAGTGACCCAGGGACTGAGCGATCGCATATCCCACCGGACTGCTTCCCGTTGCCAGCAACAGTCGGTCTGCCTCCAGCACTTCACCCGATTTCAACTGAACCTGAAAAGTGGTTCCTGATCGCATCACTGACTTGACTGCCGCTCCTACCCGAAGCTGAACTCCAGCATCGATGGCGGATTGCATCAGGCAATTCACAATCGTGGCAGAGTCGTCGGTTACGGGAAACATCCGCCCGTCCGCTTCCGTTTTTAACTGCACTCCGCGGCACTCAAACCAGGCGATCGTGTCTTTTGCCTGAAATCGGGTGAAGGCTCCCCTGAGAGCTTTACTGCCCCGTGGATAATGCTGCACCAGAAGGGAGGGATCGAAACAGGCATGGGTGACATTACAGCGTCCTCCACCAGAAATTTCTACTTTGGTAAGGGGTTTACGAGCCGCTTCTAACAAAGTGACTCGTGCATAGGGATGACTTTCGGCACAGGCAATAGCACCAAAGAACCCAGCCGCACCTCCACCAATGACAACGACATTTAGAGCTTTGGTAGACAAGGGAGAAGAAAAATCGAATCATTACCAATTCTCAGGCCATTTGTTCTGGCTCAAACTGCTCCTTACTGGCTCCACAGACAGGACAGACCCAATCATCAGGGATGGCTTCAAATGGCGTACCTGGCTCAATACCGCCATCCGGGTCCCCTTCTTCCGGGTCATAAATGTATCCGCAGACTGAGCAGATGTATCGCATAGTTCGCCACTTGCTTAAACAAATTCACTTTCTGGCAAAAAGCCGTAACACATTGCAACTGGGGAATTTTCCCGCCCATTCATTACACATTCCTTTCGCCCGCAGTGGGCACAGTCTGAGCGGGTTGGCAGCACCAGTTCCACAGCCGGATATAAGCTAATGCCCTGGTTAATGCATCCCCGCGCTTCCAATTCAGAGATGGTATTGCAAATTAAAATGGCCTGGTAAATGCCCAAAGTTTGTCGCTGGTAGTTAATCTGTTTGAGGGTTTCTCCAAATCCCTGACCATCCGGTTTAATGAAAACCAAAACCCTTTGAGTCAGTTTAGCGAAGCAAACGGGTTTTTCTTGGTCGAAAAAATCCCTGTATTGAATTGTGAGGGTTCCATCTGGATAGTGCAGGGTACGAATATGACGCAGAAAGGGAATGGTAAAGTTACCGTTTTGATCGACCGCATACCACCAGGACTTATACCAGGCATCGTGGGGCAACCGCAGGATATCTTCCACCTGTTTAGGTGTAAATCCTGACTCGGCCAGCAGCGAGATGGTGGGTGCAAGGGCAAGGTTTTGTCCCAGTGTCTGCATTTCAGATTCGTGCCGGGTTAGCCTGGCCAGTTCGCGGCTTTCGCGGGTCCATCCGCCGGTGCCTGGTTTAAGCTCCACTGGCTGGGGAGGGTCTGCCGGTACGCATTTAATGACTTCAATGTGAAGGATGCCATCTGCCGCCTGCTGATGATCGGTGGGAACGCCAACCTCGGTTGAAATGGTTTTCAAGTGCCGTTGCTCAGCGATCGGTGGAATGCAGTTCACTAGGAGGGATTTGAGCATGGTGACATCGGCGATCGCCAGCGCCAACTGAACCTGGTCACGAAAATCCCCCGCTTTAACCTGGTCACTCAATGGATAAAACAGTGGATTATTCGGCATAGCAAACTTCTCGCTAAAAATCAGCTCATTAATTGATGTCATGCCTTGCCCATCATTGTGACAGCAGATAAAGATTCCTTCTATGCGATCGGCCCTTCTCTTAATAAATTGGAACAGGAGAGGGCGAGGGGGAAGAATAGGGGCCAGAAGCTGAAGACCAGGGACTATGTTTGAGTTTTGAGTTCTGAGTTGACACCTTACCCTGACTCCCAGCCTCCGGCCCCCCAATCCCTGGTTCCTGGCTTCTGACTTCTCCCTTTTGTCCTTCGCCTTCTCAAAACTCAAAAGTCATCCACCCATCACCCATTCACCCTTTCTCCGTTCCCTTCTGTTTTATGATGATCTAGCGGTGTTTGCCGTTTTAAGCATGCAATCGTCAGAAGAGGGGAGTATGGAAGCAGTGCCAGAAGGGTTGCAACAGTTGCGGGGAAAAGTGGCGATTATCACAGGGGCTTCGCGAGGCATTGGGCGGACAACGGCACTGGCGCTGGCGGCGGAAGGAGCCAGGGTGGTGGTTAATTATGCCAGTTCTCAGGAGGCGGCTGAGAAGGTAGTTGCAGAGATTCTGGCAATGGGGAGTGAGGCGATCGCCCTCCCTGCGGATGTTTCTAAAGCTGATCAGGTGGAAGCTCTGGTTAACGCCACGATGGAGAAGTGGGGGCAGATTGATGTCCTGGTCAACAACGCGGGCATTACCCGTGATACGCTCCTGCTGCGGATGAAGCCGGAGGATTGGCAGGCTGTGATTGATCTGAACCTGACGGGGGTTTTCCTCTGTACCCGTGCGGTGAGCAAAATTATGCTGAAGCAGCGCTCCGGGCGGATTATCAACATTACCTCCGTTGCCGGGCAGATGGGCAATCCTGGACAGGCCAATTACAGTGCCGCAAAGGCTGGTGTGATTGGCTTTACAAAGACAGTTGCTAAAGAATTAGCTAGTCGTGGCATTACCGCGAATGCGGTGGCTCCTGGCTTCATTGCCACTGACATGACCCATAGCCTTGATGCTGAGGAAATCTTGAAATTCATTCCTCTGGGGCGCTATGGCAAACCCGAAGAGGTGGCAGGCATGATCCGCTTTCTGGCGGCGGACCCTGCTGCTGCCTATATCACCGGGCAGACATTTAATGTGGATGGTGGGATGGTGATGATCTGAAGATTCTGAGATCAAATCCTGGTTCGATCGGTCAGAATTTCGTAGCCGTCTTCGGTGACCAGGACGGTGTGTTCGAACTGAGCGGAGAGAGAATTGTCTACGGTGACAACGGTCCAGCGATCGTGGAGGGTGCGGGTCACTTTAGAGCCTGCGTTCACAATGGGTTCGATTGCCAGTGTCATCCCAGCCTTCAACTTCACATTAGGTAAGGAGTGGGTGCGGAAGTTGAACACTGAGGGCTCTTCGTGCAGGTTGCGCCCAACCCCATGCCCGGTATAGTCCTCGACTACAGTGAAGCCATTTGCTTTCACGTGATCTTCGATCGCCCCGGCCAGGTCCATTAAAAATGCACCCGCTTTCACCCTGGCAATGCCTTTGTAGAGAGCTTCTTCAGCCACTTGAATGAGCCGGGCTGCTTCGGGAATAACCCTGCCAACGGCGATCGTGATGCAGGAGTCGCCATGAAAGCCTTCAAAGTAAGCACCTGTATCCACTTTCAGCACATCCCCTTCGCGGATCACCTTCTTCCGGTTGGGAATGCCGTGTACAACTTCGTGATTGAGGCAGGCACAAATCGAAGCCGGGAACCCGTGGTAGCCCTTAAAACTGGGAGTAGCACCCATTTCCCGAATTCGCTTTTCTGCATGGGCATCTAGATCCGCAGTTGTCATACCCGGCTCAACCAGCTCAGAAATCTCTTTCAGCACCGTCGCCACAATTTTCGCTGCCTGCCGCATAACCTCAATTTCCCGAGCAGATTTGATTTCAATCCCCCGATTTCTCCGTCCGAGTGCAGGCAGAGCAGATGGACTAAGCAACTGACTGATAAGGTTCATGTTTATCCTGAAGCTGAAGTTTGATCCGTCACTTTTATAAGAGTAACGTAAATCTTTTCCATACCTGGAATTCCCAGAATGGCATGCAATTTCAACACACATTCGCTTAATATGACGGCGTTGCTAACCGTTGTAGGAGTTTCCCTATGAGGCAGGCCTGGAAATATGCGCTGGCAGGATTGGTGGGTCTTCTGATCGGACTGTCGTTTGCATCCTGCGGGCAGCAAAAAGGGGAGAGCTTTGAGCCAGAAGACCCACTCAACTTTAAGTTTGTAGAAGGCAAAAGAACTAGCCAGAACCGACTGTTGGAGCTTCAGATCAACGGAGTGATTCTCAACAGTCCATCGGGAGGAATTTCTGAACTAACAGGGGGCGAAGTTACTTATGGTTATCAGATTGAAAGACTTTTAGAACGTATCAGCGAAGACAAGCGGGTCAAGGGAATTTTCCTGCGGCTTTCGACACCGGGAGGAACGGTGGTTGGCTCCGATGCCATCTACAACGCTCTGGTAAACTATCGGAAATCGACAAAACAGCCAGTCGTTGGCTACGTTGAAGGACTGTCTGCGTCAGGTGGCGTAATGTCGATGGTAGGCGCGGATGTAATTTATGCGGCTCCGGGCAGCTCGATTGGCAGTATTGGCGTCATTGGTGCAGCGTTAACTTACTATGATGAACCTGTGGCGGTGGATGGCGGGCTGCTGGGGCAGGGGATTACGACTCGCAAGGGCATTCAACGAACGGTTATTTCTGCGGGACGAGGTAAGGATTTGGGGAATCCTTTCCGCAAACCCACAGAAGAAGAACTACGGGTGCTGCGCCAGGGTGTCAATAATGAGTACAACAACTTTGTGAACCGAGTTGCCAGGGCACGAAACATCAGTGAAAAGCAGATCCGCGACCAGATGGGAGCGATGATTTTTGATAACAAAACAGCCCAGGAGTTTAAGCTCATTGATGGGACAAGGAGCCGGGATGAGGCGATTGCAGACCTGGCAAAGCGAGCAAAAGTTGGCGACGATTATCAAGTAGTGCAGGTCAGCCGGCAACGGGGCTTGTTGGCGGGTTTGCTGGGGAACCAATTAACGGTTACCCAGAAAGAGCAGGAGCAAAAGACGATTGCACGAGACCTCTGTACAGCGACTACCCATGCAGTGCTGGTCTACTACGGCACTGTTGCGCGATTATGCCCAAGTGAGTTGATCAGCCAATAAACCTGCCGCAGGGCTTACCTTTCGCCCCCCTGTCTTTCCCAACTTCCTTTGCCTTGATGGAGCTTACCTATGCCCACCTATCCTGGAATTTCAAGCACCGCTTTTCGGCACCCCCTTGATCGTCAGGCAGAGCAGACGTTACGGGGAGTGCCAGGGTTTGATCTTGTTGCTCGAAAGTTTGTGGAATTTCTGGCGGAACGTCCCCAGTTTGTCTTTCAAATGGGCAACAGCATTCACGTCGGCCCCCGGCAATGTGCCAGCGTTTATCAGATTTTTCGAGAATGTTTGCGGGATCTGGATATCTATCCGGAGCCCAGTCTTTTTATCTCTCAAAACCCGCTGGCGAATGCGTTCGCGCTGGGGCAGGATTACCCCTGTCTCACAATCAACAGTGGACTACTGGATTTATTAAGTGAGGCGGAATTGCGATCCATAATTGCCCACGAGCTTGGGCACATCAAGTGTGGTCACTCCGTGTTGATTCAGATGGCGACCTGGACAATGTTCGCTGTTTCTGGATTATCCAGAATGACCTTTGGATTGAGTGAACTGATTACAACAGGACTCCTGATAGCGTTTTATGAGTGGCTACGCAAAGCAGAACTCTCTGCCGATCGCGCCTCTCTGCTGGTCATGGATGAGCTGGATCCAGTAATGCACTCTATGATGAAAATGGCGGGAGGCAGCAGCCGTTATGCCCACGAGCTAAGCCTGGATGAGTTTATGCGCCAATCTCAGCATTACCAGGAGCTGGATCAGGACGGACTCAACCAGATTTACAAGTTTTTGCTCTATAACAATCTCTCCCAGGGAATCTTTTTAACCCATCCCTTTACGGTGGAACGGGCGATTTATCTACGGGAATGGGCTGTTTCTGAGGAATACCGTCAAATTAAAGCAGGAAATTACCCCCGCGCTGGAGCAGAAGGCTCAATAGAAGTTGAGGCAAAATCCGCATCAAATGCCGCTGAAACCCCAGCCGAAGTTGACGACTTACGTCGCCAAATCGAAGAGCTTCAGCGGGAAATTGATCGCATCAAACGAGGTGGCTAATCGTCTGCCGTTTCCCCCTACAGGGCAGGCGGAATCCCCAATACTGGACAGGGAAAGTCATTTCCCAGATGTGCTATTAATGGATTCTCAACCGATTCACAGCCCAAAAGCAGGAGCGCTGCTGATTCGGCTTCCACCACACTGCGCAGTTCCTCCGCAACCCGCCCAAATCGCAGATGGGTTTCAAGGGAACCACGCCATTCATCCGCCAAGTGGCGGGCCTGCCAGAGAATGCGGTCTGCCTGCTCAAACTGCTCAATCTGACAGGATTGCTGGGTTCTCAGAAGTTCGGATGGGGAGTGTAGTTCGGCGATCGCTCCTCCAAGCAAACGATGGGTTGATGTCCGCCGAGAGTTTCCTATTTCGAGATGATTACCCACCCCAACTGCCGACGCTTTACGCATGGGCGACTGTCCGCATTCATCCTCCCAATCAACCACATATACGACTTGAACAGTGACCTGCTGTTGGGTGGCAAGCCGTGTTTGATGGGCAATCCATAGCGTCAGGTCTAGAGCTGTTTGACTTTTGGGCGAACCGTTATACCCCACTACAAAATTCAAGTCCTGAGTTGATTGTGCTTCGACTCCAGGTCTCTGGGGAATAAGAATCATGCGTTTAGCTAAATCATTGCGCCCCAGGGCACCTTCAAGACGGGCAAGCATTGATAAAGTGTTCACGTTTCAACCTCTCAGATGATAAGGAGCAGGGAGAGGTGGGTCAGGCACAGACACAAGAATCCTCCTGGAGGATTTTTGTCTTCCCGGAGACACCAATGACCAATGCTGCAAGAGCCATAGTCTTGGGTACTCCTCCCATTGCCGACGGAGTTAGCTGACGGGCTAAGACTGGAAGGTGTCTCTCTCAGCCATCCTGAGATTAGCCCCTGGAATTTGGTTCCTCCGCTCTGAATCTTTTCAGACGCATTTCACAGTCGAAATGAATTCAGATTAGGCTACCCACTTGATAAAGTTTCTGCTGAATCATTGCAGAAGCACTGAGCTAAATCTAAACCAATCTGTTGCTGTAAACTGCTATTTCAAAAACAGTCGCAGGCTAATGCTCGTAGAGCCCCAGATCAGGTTTCGTAGCTAATATAACGTACCCAAATTTGATTGCCCATCTCTCCCAGGATAGTTTCACCATTACTTATCAACCGAGTAGGGACTTTGAGCTTGGTATTATAGTTGTTTATACCGAGTGCCCTACTGAACTCATTTATTTCTCCCTTTTGTTGCGATTTTATTTACAAAACCTCAAATTAAGTAGCCATCATGAACAGCGTACAGTGTCACAAATAAAAATAAGGCACAACTTTAAGGCACAACTTAAGCATTAGAATGACTTGGATGATGCGATCGCAGGATGCATGAATCTAAATCAACTAAACAGTGCGTTCACGCTATTTCTGAGTTTGCTAGTGGAGGCATTCCCGTTTCTGCTTTTGGGAGTGCTGTTTTCTGGGGTTCTTCTGTTTTTTGTCGATGAGCGCAAGTTAGTCCGCTGGATGCCGAAAAATCCGCTGTTGGGGGCTCTGGTTGGAAGCTGCATTGGATGTTTGTTTCCCGTGTGTGAGTGTGGGAATGTGCCTGTTGCCCGCCGCCTGCTGATGCAGGGAGTGCCGTCTTCGGTCGCAATTGGCTTCTTGCTGGCAGCACCCACGATTAATCCTGTGGTTATTTGGGCGACCTGGACAGCTTTTCGAGACCAGCCTGAAATTGTGTTCATGCGAGTTGGCTTTTCTCTGGCGATCGCGACCATCATTGGCTGGGTATTCAGTGCTCAGAAAGATTTGCGTCCCCTACTGCGTCCAGCAGTGGCACGAGCAATGCCGGTGAAGGGGGAAGGGGCGCAGGGTAATGCATCAGTACGTAAGGGCAGTACCTCTACGCCTGCTCTCCTACAGTCTGGAACCTACTGGCTGAACGAGCCAGGGCAGTTGGGGCGAGTGGATGTGGCTGAGCTTCAGGCGACCATGGTTGCAGCCAGTACGGCAGGAAAACCGCTATCTTACAAGATCACTCTGCTGATAGAAAACACCGTACAGGAAATGCGGGAGTTGGGTGCGGTGCTGATTCTGGGCAGCGCGATCGCCGCGATCGTGCAGGTCTTCGTTCCACGGGACATCATCCTCAGTTTAGGGCAGGGGCCAGTCACATCCATCCTGGCCATGATGTTGCTGGCAGCGGTTGTTTCTATCTGTTCCACCGTTGATTCCTTCTTTGCGCTGTCCTTTGCCTCAACGTTCACTACAGGTTCGCTTCTGGCTTTTCTCGTATTTGGTCCCATGATTGACCTGAAGGGGATTGGTTTGATGCTCTCCATTTTCAAACCGAGAGCCATTTTTTACCTGTTTGCCTTAGCAGCGCAGCTAACCTTTCTGTTCACGCTGATTGTGAATTTGTATGTGAGTTAGATTTCCCTCGTTCCTTCCTCACCCCTCCGCCTGTCCCCCTTTTCCTTTCCCCTCTCTAACCCCTATTTCCAGACCCTGAATCCCAGCCCCTCGCACCTCACCTCTCTCCTTTCTTCTCACCCGACTAACAACTAAGTAGGTAGACATAATTGATGATTGGAAGAAGGGGAAGTGGAGGCGTTGCCCCCAGACAGGGGGTTTCACCCCCTCCACCCCCAAAACCATCTTTAATTTAATTGCACCCAGCTACTTAACAACCAACAACTAACAACTCTCCTAACCCCTCCCCCTTACTATGTCTCGTTCCCTTCGCTCTGTTGCTCCCTGGTTAGATGTACTGGCGATCGCAGCCTGGGGTGTTCTGTTCCTTAAATACTGGCTGGATGGGAAGCTTCACCTGCTGATCCATCCCAACTACATGTGGCTGACCGTCGCTGCTGCGATCGCGCTTCTGGTACTGGCAGGTTTGAAAGCGTGGATGCTGATTCAACAGGCACGCCGTCCATCTGTGCGGGGAGGTGCACCCGTAACCCAGCACCTGACGCTGTTTCCGCCGGGGTGGAGTAGTGCGCTACTGCTGGTGATCGCTATTCTGGGAATGGTTGTGCCCCCCCGTGCTTTTGCCAGCCAGACTGCGATCGAACGGGGCATTGCTGATACCTTAACCGTTACACGGGTCAAACCTCAGGCGTTTCGGGCGTCCGAAAAGTCAGAGGACAAGTCTCTGGTCGATTGGATTCGGACGTTGACGGTTTATCCAGAACCGGATGCCTACACTGGTCAAAAAGCAAAGGTTCAGGGATTTGTAACCTATCCCCCTCACCTGCCCAATCAGTATCTACTCATTTCCCGCTTTGTGATTACCTGTTGTGCCGCCGATGTTTACCCGGTTAGCCTGCCTGTTAAACTCTCGCAAAGCCGTGAAACCTATAAGCCTGATGCCTGGTTGGAAATCCAGGGACAGATGGTTACAGAAACATTAGCAGGCAAACGCCAGCTTGTCATCGAAGCAAAATCTATTAAGGAAATTCCCGAACCCAAGAACCCCTACGATTACTAATACCAATCCTCCATGCTGAAGTTTCAGCACTCCAAAGAATAAAAATCTCGCTCTCTTCTCTTGCAGAAGAAGGGTTTGGGAAGAAGGGTTGGGGATGAGGGCATTTTCAGAGCAACTTTAAATTGCGAATTTGACAAATTGCGAATTTGACAGATCGATTGACGAAACCCTGATTGACGGACAAACCTCAATTGCCCTCACCCCAAACCCCTCTCCTGTTCTACTATCCATTACGCAAAAGTCGGTGAAACCCTTGCCGCGTCTGGCTTGCCCATATCCTCCAGTTCCTTTTCCCATAGAATCCCCTAAAAGGAGAAGAAGGGGTTGGGGGATGAAGGGGAAAGATTTGTCAGTCAATCAGAGGATGGAGAGGTTTTGTGAGAAGGTTTCTGCAGCCTCTCTCACAATCCAGATAGGGTTGCTATAGCTCTCCCCGGATGGC
>JAIMBL010000198.1 GCA_023511615.1 Leptolyngbyaceae cyanobacterium HOT.MB2.61 | reverse complement strand
ATCGCCCCACCGGAATTCCATCCTATTCTCATGAATAGAGTGATTAGAAACCCACAATCTGCCAGCAAACCCATGCCTTCGACGACAAAACCTGTCAATCCGAAAAGTCTTCACTTTCCATGGAGTTCCCTGGCGGGAATTTTGACCATCAGCTTTGCAACTTTCATGTTATCTGGAGAGGTTTTAGCTAAGCAGCCCAACTGTGCGAATCCTCAAACCCAATCGGAGTTGAATTACTGTGCCGGGCAGAGCTTTCAGAGACGCGATCGTGAACTCAATCAGGTTTACCAGGCATTGCTTCCCAGACTTTCCCAGTCACGTCGGCAGAAACTCGTTACAGCTCAACTAAACTGGATTCAGTTTCGTGATGATGAATGCACATTCTTCGGTAGCTATGCCGAAGGCGGCAGCATGCAACCCATGCTTGTAGCTGGCTGCAAAGATCGACTAACCCAACAGCGGACTGCTGACCTGAGAGCATACCTGCAAGGAAAAACCCCTCCAGCCAGCAACAATAGCTATCAATCGGCAGATCGGAAGCTAAACCAGCTCTATCGAAAGCTTCAGCAAAACCTGCCTCCCCACCGTCAATCCAAACTAGAAACCGCAGAACTTTCCTGGATCACCTTCCGGGATACAAACTGTGAATTTGAGGCCAGCAGCGGTGTAAATACAGCCCGCTATCGTTGCATGGTACGCATGACCGAGCAGCGCAATCACCAGTTGGCAGAGCACCTCAACACCAACGCCAAAGCATCTGGCAGCGGACTGTTTACCCGAAACCAGTCGTCTCACTCATCTCGTATGGGTCTTATTCCGAGTCTCAAAATGATTCTCAAAATCTTAGATTGGACATACTAGTACTCTGTCAAACTGAATTTGACGGTTAGCGAATACCCAGGAAGTTGATGGGGGTTGAATTTTGAGGGTCTGCGACCCGTCAAAATTTTCCTGACCGAACACCAGGTTAGACTTCCCCGTCAAACGTAATCAATCGCAAGTAATTGGGATTTGCAATCAACTCCTTCGCAAGCAGGTAGCCTGCAATCGTCCAGATTTGAAGTTTTCGTGCTTCCTTCCCAATCAGGCAACCATCCGGGCCGTCGTAATACTCAGGCTAGTTATCTTGTGGTAACCGCCGTTTTGAGAGCGCGATCTTGGGGTAAGACAACTCCGCCCGATGCATTTATTGTTCAAACTCGTCCCATACCTGTTCAGTAATTGCGCGATCGCCCAGCGTCCCTTCCTCTCCCTGCCTCCGGCAGCTTGCGCAACCCCTCCATTTACACTCTTGGCCCTAAGTGACATTCATTGTGGTTCTGCGAGGAGCAGCACAGTGCAGTCATCCAATTGGTTAGATATAATACCAGTTAGATGCATGATGACTTCTGATTACTGGTTCAGGCAAGGTGCCCACTGTGGCTGAGTAGTGGCGGTTGCAGTGGGTGCTAGGTGATAGAAGTCTCGCAATTTGTTATCACGGTATCTGCGGATATCACAATCTGCCGATATCTCGTAGATACTTCGTAGATACTTCATAGATATCAATCTCTTGAAAGGGGAATGGTGCATGGCCCTATTCGCCATCATTTGGTGTAGCGCTAGCATAGACTTTTGCCAGACATTACTCCAAACGCTGGCTCTCCTGAGAGCTTGGAGATAGGCAATGCTTACCATCAAAAAACAAAATCAGTATTCCAGGGATTTTGTTTTAGATGAAAGAGTAGCTTACGCTACTCTTTCCCCGGCAAGCTGAGAGAACCCAAACGCTCAACTACCTTGAGTTGCGATCGCTTTGTCAATCCTGGGTGGTAGTCACAGGTTTTCCCCTGGCAACCCTGCGTCTGCCCACCCCTTCTACTTTAGCGATGAGAGCTGCATCTATAACCGCATGTTCAGGGAAATAGTTTAGAGATGATGAAGCTGTTTGAAGCTGTCTGTAGAAACGTTCCATGGAACATCCCCACACCCATATTCAGCTAAATGAAATTCCTCTTAGCCGCTCTCAAAAACGCTCAGAACCCATTGGAGAAAAATACGATGAAACACATTGAGGGAAAATTCAAGGGATTTAAAGGGATTAACCTCTACTACCAGGGTTGGTTCCCCACCGAATTCACCCAGGCAGTTGTTGTAATGGTTCATGGGTTGGGAGCGCATAGTAGCCTGTTTAATCAGGCTGTACAGTACCTGGTTAGTCAAAATTACGAAGTCTATGCCTTTGATTTACGAGGTCACGGACGTTCCCCAGGGCAGCGAGGACATATTAACTCCTGGAAAGAATACCGGGAAGATTTACATGCATTTTTACAGATGGTTGTTCGTAAACAAAGACCGGGTTGCCCCTGCTTTCTCTGGGGCCATAGCCTGGGCGGCACGATTGTTTTAGATTACGCCCTGCGATATCCCGACAAATTGCAGGGAATTATTGTTACAGCTCCTGCCTTAGGGAAAATTCGCATTTCTCCAACCAAACTGTTGATTGGACGCATGCTTTCAAGAATTGCGCCCCGCTTCAGCCTCAAACTTGGCCTCAAACAAGCGGCATGTTCCCGCAATCCTGAATTTTGTGACGCACTGCTAAAAGACCCACTGAGGCATGAGTATGGCAGTGCTCGTCTCGCAACAGAATTCTTTAAAGCGGTGAATTGGATTCTAAACCATACCAGTGAACTACGAATTCCTCTACTTACACTTCACGGAAGTGCAGACGAAGTAACGCTGCCAGAGGCGACTCGGGCATTTTTCCAGATGGTGACTTACCACGACAAAGAATATCGGGAGTATGAAGAGCACTATCACGATCTGTACGTCGATATTGAGTATCAGAGAGTATTCAAGGACTTTGGAAACTGGCTAGAACGCCATCTGGAAGGTGCAGCCTGTCAACCGTTAATCCTTTGGGCCTTAGAGACGGCTGTTGCTAAAAAATAAATCCAAAGGTAGGAGCCAGGAGGAAAAAAGCAAAAGTTTTTCTGGCCCTACTGGTGAAAGAGTAGGCTATCACCCAAACTCTCAGGAGAGCCAGGGTGAAAGAGGTAGAAGGGTAGATCAGTTCTAAGTTCTGAATTTTGAGTTTCCACCGCCCACTCCCTACTCCCATTCCCTATTCCCTCGACTCCTGGCTTCTGGCTCCTGACTCCTATTTTCTTAAACTTAAATTTCAAAACTCTTCTCCGGCTCAGGAAGCCCGTTCTTGAATGAGTAAAATTAATATCTTTGTTCAAGAAATGTATAAGAACCAACAAATGGCAAATCCATAAGCTACACTAAATCTTACTAGGGAAATCCCTTCTTAAAATCAATGATCTTCGTTTTGGGGTCATTGTTTTTTTGCTCTAGAGCTAATGTGTTGAGGGGTGAAGTACAACCCTAAGCAGTAGTGTCAAAATCCTTGCCAGAGTAGGAACTACTGCTTATTGCTACCCGGTTCAAAGGAGATTTCGAAGAGCAGAATTCAGTTATCAGAAGTCGCATCTTGAAAGTTTGATACGGTTTCTTGTTGATTTTTTGACTCGTTGATCGCCATGGCTCAGTTGTCACAATCGCCAGGTTAATTATGACTAATGGTAGATGACAAATTCTGCTTTCAGCGATCAACAAAGTAAGTTTTGATGCATTGAGGCGCCCCCTTCATCTCAATGGATTCATACACCTAAGTGCTCTATTTTCAGCTCTCCTGAAAATTTGGTGATCGGTATTGCTCGTCACCAGGTCAGAATCAATATTTCAAAGATTTGTTGAGGATGGAGGAGTATTTTATGTTCTTCCTTCGGCTCTCCTGAGAGTTTGGTGATAAGCGACGCTTACTACCGAAACAAAATCAATATTCCAGGGATTTTGTTTGAGCTGAAAGAGTAGCGTAAGCTACTCTTCCACCAGCAAGCTGGGAGAACTCCTCCTTCATCAATGGACTGGGAGAGCTCTTTCGCTGTAGAAGCAATAAAAAAACAACTGTTAGTAAGGAGAAGAGTTTTTAGCTCTTCATAAGCAAGATGGTATGGATTGAAAAGACTTACCAGGCTCCCCCGGATGTTGAAGCTGCAGTTCTGGGGAAAACACTCCCTTTATTGCTGGATGAGGGGTGCGATCGCACCCCCAATCCCCAGGCCTTCAATCAATGGACCGATAAAGGCTGGAAAGGGGTTTCCAACCGGGAATTCCAATCATCGGTTGAAGCCCTGGCGCTGGGTTTGCTGGCGTTAGGTCTGGAAAAGGGCGATCGCATCGCTTTACTGATGCACAGTGACATCAATTTCTGCCTGGCCGATATGGCGAGCTTACTGGCAGGTTTCGTCAACGTCCCCATTGACCTGACCCAGACCCTCGAACACATCATTTTTGTGATCCAGCACAGCGAAGCTAAAACTTTAATTATTTCGAATCAAGATCTGCTGGAGCAAATCGCCCCCTATCTCAAGGACACTTCGAGTTTGCAGCACATCATCGTTGCTGAAGTGTCTTCCAACTGGCAAGCCGAAAAAAAATCGACACCGTCGATCGCTCGTGCAAACATCCAGACCATTGAAGCAACCCCCGAATCAACCTGTCTGGATATTCCGATGATTCTCCATCCAGCCCATCCAGATCATTCCCATTCTCAGCTTCCTCAGGGAATTCAGGTCTTTTCCCTGGATGAAATTCGCCATCAGGGACAGGGGCAAATTTCAGAGGAGCGATCGCGCCAACTACGAGCCGACCTTTCTCCCCAACAGCTAGCCACCATCATCTACATCCCCGACGAAGCTGGACAACTTCAGGGAGTGATGCTAACCCACGAAAACCTCTCTGCCAATGCGCAAGCTTCCTTTGCCCACATCACTGACCTGCAACGTGGCGAAAAAGAACGAGTGCTTTCATTTTTGCCCCTTAACCACGTCCTGGCCCGCTGCATGATCTATGGCCATATCAACTACAGCCATTCCATTTACTTCTCCAACCCAAACCGGGTTATGAAGCACCTGAAGGAGGTTCGACCAACCATTCTGACAACCGTGCCACTCCTGTTAGAGAAAACCTACAGCAAGATTTTGGAAAAAGGTAACAAACTCAATCTACTGGGACGGATTCTCTTCCATTGGGCCCTCAGGCTGGCCAGACGTTACGAGTTGGGGCAGCAGCCGAAAGGACTGTATGCGCTGATGTTGAAGCTGGCCGACTGGTTGGTGTTGTCAAAGTGGCGGGACGTCTTTGGTGGTCAGCTCAAGTATCTTATCTGCGGCGGCGCTGCCCTCAAAGCCGAAATCGCAAACGCACTGGGGGCGGCGGGCATTGTCGCCATGCACGGCTATGGCTTGACCCAGGCCAGTGCTGTTGTTTGTTTTAATCGCGGCCCATTGAACCGGGCGGGAACTGTGGGAGTTCCAGTTGCAGGTATTGAAGTGGCGATCGCCGAAGATCAGGAAATCCTGCTCCGCGGTCCCTACATCACCCAGGGCTACTACAAAAACCCCGCTGCCACAAAAGCCCTGATTGATGACCAGGGATGGCTTCACACCGGTGATCTGGGAACCTTCACCGATGAAGGATTTCTCAAAATCACGGGCCTGAAAAAATCCTTGTTCAAACTTTCAACGGGTAAATACATTGCACCTAAACCCATTGAGCAACGCTTGAAACAGTCTCCCCTGGTTGCTCAGGCCGCAATTGTAGGTGCCGAGCAAAAATACTGCGGAGCTCTCATCTTCCCCAATCTGGAAGCTCTACACAGTTATGCTCTGGAAACAGGGATTGACCTGTCACCGGATGCCCTGCTCAAACACCCCTGCATCATTTCCCTCTACCGGGCACTGGTAGAGGCCGCCAATTGCCACTTACCCTACTGGGCCGCCGTCAAGCGGTTTCAACTGATCAATGCTTCCCTCGGTGTAGAAAACGAATTGCTGAAACCCAGTGGCGAAATCAATCGCGTCCGCATCAACGAAGTATTTGCCCAGGAAATTAAAGCTCTATTTAAAGATGAGACAAGGAAAGATGAATCCGCTCAAGGCCGCGAAGAAACCGAACTAATCCCGGAATCTGTCTGCCCCCCCATACCCATATCAACCTGCCCAACCTACGCGCGATCGCTCAACCCACGTCTGACCGCGCTGAGTTTGTTGGTGATTAGCCACTGGTCACTCGTCACAGGTCATTAATCCACAAGGAGAAGTTTGAACCATGCACAAACCATTTCGCACCGCTGCTGTTTTGGGTGCTGGCGTGATGGGAACTCAAATTGCCGCCCACCTCGCCAACGCGGGACTGACCGTGCATCTGCTAGATTTGCCAGCTGAAATGGCTAACAAAAACGGTTTAGTTGAAGGAGCGTTTAAAAAAGCGCTGAAACAGTCACCCCCCATTTTCTTTACCGAAAAAACGGCCCGTCGCGTCATTCCCGGCAACTTTGACGATCACTTTCACCGTGTTGCCGAAGTGGATTGGGTAATTGAAGCCGTCGTGGAAAATTTGGAAATCAAACAGCAGTTAATGCAGCGACTAGAAGAAACCATTCGAGAAAACACCCTGATTTCAACCAACACCAGTGGATTACCGATTCACGCGATCGCCCAGGGCCGCTCAGAATCCTTCCGCAAACGGTTTTTAGGAACGCATTTTTTCAATCCACCCCGCTATCTCAAACTGCTGGAACTGATTCCCACCCCCGATACCGACTCCCAGATACTGGAACGGATGAAGTGGTTCGGCCAGATTCACCTCGGCAAGGGAGTCGTCATTGCCAAAGACACCCCCAATTTCATCGCCAACCGGATTGGCATGTTCGTCACCATGCTGGGCATCAAAGCCTGGACCGAGCATGGCTACACCATTGAAGAAATTGACACCCTTACTGGAGAGATTGCCGGTAGACCCAAATCCGCCACCTTCCGCACCGCAGATCTGGTTGGCTTAGATACCCTCATGTATGTGGCTTACAACCTGTATCCGGCTATTCCCCATGACGAAAGTCGAGAAATGTTCCGCGTTCCCAAAGTGTTGAAAAAGCTGGTGGAAACCGGAACACTGGGTGCCAAAACAGGCCAGGGCTTTTATAAAAAGCAAGGGAGCCAAATTCTCTCCCTCAATCCCGAAACCATGGGTTACGAACCGGCAAGACCCATTCATTTGGGAGACATCGAAACCATTCGCAAAATTTCCGACCTGAAAGAACGTCTAAGTGCGCTCTACAACGATCCAGGTCGAGCTGGAGAATTTTTCCGTCAATCAACCCTGGCAATTTTGAGCTATAGCGCCAGCCGTATTCCCGAAATTGCAGATTGTGTCACCGATATCGATCGCGCCATGCGCTGGGGTTTTGGCTGGGAACTTGGCCCCTTTGAAATTTGGGATGCCCTGGGATTTGAGCGAATCCTGGCCGATATGAAAGCGGCCAACATTTCAGTGCCAGAGTGGGTAGAAACCATGCAGCAAATGTGCGCCAAAAGTTTCTACAAAAACCACCATGTTTATAAACCCGAACTCCATTACACTCCCCTGGAAACCTCAACCAATGAAATCGATCTGAACATCATCAAAACCAATTCAGAAAACGTTCTCTGGCAAAATCCCGAAGCTGCCCTATTGGACTTGGGTGATGGCGTCGTTCTCTACGAATTTCGTTCCAAAGGAAATACCCTCAGCCTGAACGTCGTTAACGGTTTAGCCGAGGTTCTGGATCTTCTGGAAACCCAAAACTACAAAGGCATGGTGATTGGTAACAGCAGTGCCCACTTTTCAGGTGGAGCCAACCTAGCCGAAATGGGGATGATGGCACAGTCGGGCCAATTTGACGCGATCGCCCGCCTTATCGTCCAGTTTCAATTGCTTATGCAACGCATCCACTATTTCCCGAAACCGATTGTCGCAGCCGTTCAGGGGCGGGCTTTAGGAGGCGGTTGTGAACTGGTGATGGCCTGTCCCCACGTGGTGGCGGCGGCTGAAACCTACATTGGTCTGGTAGAACTGGGAGTGGGTCTCATTCCCGGTGCCGGTGGCATTATGCGAATGGTGGCACGGGCAACCGAACGAGCCCTGACGGAAACCCCCAGTCAGATTCAGCCCTTCCTGCGTCAGGCATTTGAAACCATCGCCATGGCCAAAGTTTCCAACAGCGCCTATGAAGCTCAGGAACTGGGGTACCTGCCCTGCCATACCCGGATTCTCATGGATGGCGATCGCCGCCTTACCGTTGCCAAAGCCGAAATTCTATACCTGAACCAGATCGGCTATGCCCCCCCACCAGAGCAAAACTCCATCATGGTGTTAGGTCGCCCCACCAGAGCCATGCTGGAGCACGCCGCCTACATCTTCAATCAGGGAGGCTACGCCAGCGAATACGATCGCTACCTCGCCAGTCGCCTCGCCTATGTCATGACCGGTGGCGAACTCACAGCACCTTCCCTGGTGCCTGAAGATTACCTGCTGCAACTCGAACGGGAAACCTTTATCCCCCTCCTGAGCCAACCCAAAACCCAGGAACGCATTGCCCACATGCTCAAGACCAAGAAACCGTTAAGGAATTAGGGGCCAGGGGCTGGATGTACTGAAAAACCTTCCAATTTGTCATTCAGCTAAGAGCTAACAGCAACTGCCATCTCACATTCAAAGCATTCAAAGGTTAAAACAATCACTATGAAAGAAGCGTACATTGTCAGCAGCGTGCGGACAGCGGTTGGGAAAGCACCCCGCGGAACCCTTCGCAATATGCGCCCCGATGATATGGGAGCCATTGCCGTCAAAGGTGCGATTGATAAAGTCAACGGCCTGCAACCGGAACAAATCGATGACATTATCATGGGCTGTGCCTTCCCCGAAGCCGAGCAGGGCTTTAATTTAGGACGGGTCATCGCGCAACGAGTTGGATTGCCTCCCACCGTTGCAGGCTGCACCGTCAACCGTTTCTGCGCCTCTGGTTTACAGACCATTGCTATGGCGACCCAGGCCATTCAAACCGGGCAGGCAGAAGTCATCATTGCTGGGGGTGCCGAATCCATGAGCCTGATTCCCATGGGTGGGCACGTCATGGTTCCCAACCCGGAATTGATGGCTAATGCACCACAAGCCTACTGCACGATGGGTCTAACCGCAGAAAACGTCGCCCAACAGTTTCAGGTTTCCCGCGAAGACCAGGACGCCTTTGCCCTGCGATCCCACCAGCGGGCGATCGCAGCCATCGAAGCCGGACGTTTTGACGAAGAAATCATTCCCATTCCCGTCAGTGAAACGCTGTATATCGACGGCAAACCCCAGACGGTCAAAACCATCTTCCATGTAGACGAAGGCCCCCGCAAGGACACCAGCCT
>JAIMBL010000197.1 GCA_023511615.1 Leptolyngbyaceae cyanobacterium HOT.MB2.61 | reverse complement strand
GTTCCAGCGAGTTTCAAGATGTAACCATCAACCTTCTCAAAGCTCGTGAAATACTTTTTCAGCAAGCCCTAAGTAGGCTTTATAAAAAAACATGTACAAAGGAGCTACCTGATACCAAGTAGGGCTATGGCCTGTCGCGCTATCCTAAGGCGGTAACTATATATGTATCTGTAGTAACAGTAAGTGTTTTCACGTATTTTGGACACTTTACTCAAAGAAGCCCTGCTCCAGCCAACTTTGAACTAGTAAGGCTATCCACATATCTGAAGGAGAAGAGTAATAATCAATCCTCTCGATTCGATACCTGATAATGGCATCACTCTGACGCAGGATGACGTAGTCTCCTTGCTTCACTCCTTTTCCTTGACAGGTCAGGTAACCTTTTGCCCCGTTAGGTTCTATGGCTTCAAAGACGTAATCAACGCCCTGTTCGTAGCGAGTATAGTCGTGCGTTTTCTGTCTCTTAAAGGCTGCCATACCAGAGAAATCTTCTGGTAAATCAACAAGGGTTTTACTAGTGAGTTCTCTTGCCTGTCCAATCGTCATAGTCGCGATGCCTTTATTCCACCGGGGTAATTCAGACTATTACTTGTACGGTAGAGATACTTGTACGGTAGAGATACTTGTACGGTAGAGACACTCAGACTGCTTAATTGTACATATTAAAGAAATAGTCCAAGCAGAAAGTTCCCTTTAATTTTTCAACGAAAAGAATAGTTGCTTGCTCTCTTCCTCACATCTGCCAAAAGTTGTAATTCACTAATTTAGCTGAGTAACCGGACTTGTAGCCACAGTCACTAAGCTCAGGACCGAGTGCAGGGGGAAACCCCTAGCTAGGGGCGAAGCCGCCTCCCCTTAAACCCAATGTTCTAAGCAACCTGGCGACAGCTATAGCTTTTCGTAGTGCCTGTTGCTTCTTGCACCCGTGTGGAGAAATCCAGCACGGTTCTCCCGGCTTGTCGGTGACAGAATAGCGTAAGCTACTCTTTCATCTCAAACAAAATCCCTGGAATATTGATTTTGTTTTGGTCATAAGCGACGCTTATGACCAAACTCTCAGGAGAGCCTCCAGCACTTCGGGTTAGATTTCTTATGCCACTTCTGGAAAGAAGTCCAGATAAGGGAACGATTTCTAATAAACACTCATTCAGCTTCAAGAACAATGAAACATTTTTGAAGAATGCTTCAAAGATAACCTGTGCCAGTTTTTACCACTGCACACCTATCAGGCACGTATTACGACGGAGGATTGCTGATCTCAGGAACTTTCTGGCCTAACCGGGGTTCGGTGCCAGTGAGAAGGCGTTGAAGGTTGGCGCGATGGCGAAAGATGACGTAAAGCCCTCCGACAAAGGCGAATACTACGTAGGGGAGGGGCTGGACAAAGAGCACCATCAATCCACAGACGGCAATCGCTCCTGCAATGGAACTGAGAGAAACAATCTGGGAAATTGCCAGCACTACCAGAAATACCAGCAGGGTACCTGCTCCTACCATCCAGTTCATGGTCAGCAGGATTCCCAAACTGGTGGCAACGGATTTTCCACCAGTAAAGTTGAGGAAAATGGACTTACTATGACCCAGTAAGGCTAGCATTCCAGCCAGTGTGATCATCCAGGGCATCCAGACAGCAGCATCAACCGGGGGGGGAATCAGGGGTTGGACTATTTCCAGAGTGTAGAACCCCTGCACCAGAGCGATCGCGGCTGCTCCTTTCAATATATCGACAAGTAGTACAACGGTGGCTGGGCCTTTGCCCAATGTGCGCAATACATTTGTAGCGCCAGTTGACTTAGATCCATGCTCTCGAATATCAATGCCTTTCAGCAGTCGTCCTGCCCAGTATCCGGTTGGAATAGAGCCCAGAAGATAGGCGATAACGAGCAGTAATCCGTTCAGCGCGTGCCAGAGGGTCATGGAAGGGAAAGATAAGAGGATGGGATAGTTGTTAGTTGTCGGTTGTCAGTCGTTAGAGAAGGAAGATAGGGGAAATACCGCCGTGCTTGCCCTTACGATTTGGGCACTACCCACTACCATTTAACCATTGGAGCATTTGGATTTACCATTCCCGCGGATAGGGGGAAGATGCCTGAGGATTAGGGGCAAAGGCGAGCCAGAGGGGAAATTGTAAAATCGAGAGGCTAATTTGCTCCTCAGTTTCGTCCATGATGATGAAGGGGAGGAGCCCATCTTTGAGGCTGCGGTCTGCTTTTTGTGCCATCAGCTCAGGGTCTTCAAACAGGGCAACACCCCGTTCGGGCCCAAAATCACTGCGAGTAATACCCAGGCAGTCTTGCAATCCTCTACGCCATTCTCCCAGGCGTTCGGGGGATTCTGCCAGGATGAGGGCGCGGAGGCGATCGCCGTACAGCGTATGCAGTATTGAAATGGTTGCTGAGGCCACCAGAATATTTTGCAGACGGCTGCCCATGGTGCGAATGGCACCCCGACCACCCTGGGTGAAGAACCAGTTAGAAACGCGCTCAGCATGAATCGGTTCAAAGGTACGACGGAGGTGCCAGGGAGGCCCGTAATAGTCTGGACGGTTCCGGTATTGATCCAGCAAATTGCGGATTTTGCGTGTTTGCTCTTGAAAGCTCTGCTCGGCAAATTTTGGCGTGGGAGAGGTTTGAGGAGTCTCGTTGTCTGAAGCCGCCGCTGGCCGGGAGGGTTGCTTCGATGGTTTAGGCAGTTCTAATTGCTCGGCTGCCAGAGCCAGATCCTGAAGGCTACCGACCAGGTAATCTTTAAAGCTTTGAACTCGAATCGCCAGATCCTGGGAAACACCGGCGAAGGTCGTCTTCATTTCAGCCCGAATGCGCTCCTGACGGCGCTCCAGTTGTTCTACGCTGATCTGAAGGGCCTGCTTGCGCTGTTCCAGCTCTTTCAATCCTTCCTGGACGAGACGACCGAGGGAACCCTGCGCCTCTGCTATTTGCCCCCGAAGCTGAGCATGGGTGGCTTCCAGGGCTTCGATTTCTTGCTTGAGCGATCGCTCCTGTCGTTGCAATTCGGCAATCCGCTGTTCCAGCTCATTCACCTGAGCAGAACTGGTAGATTCCTGGGGAGCGATCGCAGGGTTTGGAGCAGGAATGGTAAAGGAAGGGCTGAGGGGCTCTTCACTTAAAATTGAGGGACTTTTGGGTAAAGGTTCTACTGGATTTCTCTCAATTTTTGGCAATACCAGCAGTGGAAGTTCTTCCCCATCAGTGGTTGGTGGTACAGGTTCAGAAGAAGCGGATTCGTTCTCCCCCAATGATTCTAACCAGGGATCTTCTGGTTCGGTGGCAGTGGATGGTTGATCCCATTCGGATGGCTGCAATGATTTCGTCGATTGCTCTTCAGGTTCGTCCGGTTGAGAGACTTTGGATTCATCTGGGTTCATGACCGACTAGGAGAGGGGTAGAGGGAATCGGAAATTCGTTAGTAGTTGGTCGTTAGTTGTTAGAGAAGAGTGAAGGGATAGGGGCTAACAAGCCAACAGCGAATAGCCAGGAGCCAACGGCGAATCGCCCATTCTTGGTTCGGGTACTGGCCGCAGTTCAGGATGACTGGCCTGAGAGAGGAATTCGAGTTTCTAGACACTGTTGCAAAGTTTTGGGATCGAACAGAATGGGCAGGAAGTGGATACTCTTGACTTCTTTGAAATAAAACAGAATGGGGACAGGAGACCAGAAAATACGCCAATTTTGCCAATCCTGGTAAGGAAACCGTCGAAGCAGGGTTTCTCCCCGGCAAACATCCAGAGCCGTTGCAGTAAACCGAAGACGTATGGTTAAGGTCTGGAACAGCAGAAATAAGCCAAAGAGCGCGATCGCCAGCCCTCCCCAAACCTGAACCAGCACGAGAGGAATCGCTACCAGTATCAGGGCGATTGGCAGGGTGTAGCTGGGAGACAGTTCAACCGTTTGTCCAGACAGGTTAGGGGAGGCAGTACTTGTCACGCTTCACTCTCGCTATTGGATAGATTTACCCTCTATTTTATAGGGTCAGGCGACGGCAGAAGAAGGGACAAAGCGAAGGGCTACAGGCCTCGCGTAACTGCGCTACCAAGTCCCTGAAACATGACCCAGGAAAGGAAGAAGTTAGAAATAAAAATCGCTAACAGAGAGGTAACAACGGCAGTTGTGGTGGACTGACCCACTCCTTTTGCGCCCCCTGTTGTTGTTAACCCCCAGCTAGCCCCAATGACGGCAATCAATGCTCCAAAGAAAAACCCTTTGATGGGTGCACTGCACAAATCCCAAACGCTCAGGAAATTTTGGGCAGAGTCAAAAAAGACTTTGTTAGAAATCCCATAAAGTGTCTGAGCAATAAACATGCCACCAATCATGCCCGTGATCAGGGAAAGAATTGTCAAGAGAGGTAACATCAAGCAGCAGGCAATCACTCTGGGAATCACCAGGTAGTCGATTGGATCGGTTTTCAGCATGTACAGCGCATCAATTTGCTCCGTTACCCGCATGGTGCCAATTTCCGCGGCAAAAGCCGACCCGACCCGACCTGCCAGGATCACGGCTGTTAATACAGGAGCCAGCTCACGCGCCAGGGCAAGCGCCAAAACTCCTCCCACAGCGCTGCCTGCCCCTAAGTTGATGAACTCCCTTGAAACCTGAATGGTAAAAACCATCCCCACAAAAGCCGCCGTCAGGAGGGCAATTAATAAGGATTCTGGTCCTACAACTGCCATTTGTTCCAGAGTATTGCGGCGGTGGATCTTACCAGCCAGCAGGTGAACCATGACCTGCCCACCCAGGAGAATGGCTGCCAGCAGACGCTGACTCCAGACTCGTAAGCCATAAGTAGTTGGCGTTTCACTCACCGGGGCGAGAACTCAGATAGGACGTTAGAAAGGATACCAGGGATTCGTGTCACAACCCTTCACCAAGATTTTTAATTTTAATTTAAGATTTCTGGCAATTGCTGGGCATTTGGGGCGATCACTTCTAAGGTGAAAAGGGATAGCAGTGTGAACTAGGATACCGTTGACCTGGCTCAAACAGCCTACTATCTAATCATGATGACATCACCCACCTTTCTTCGTTCCCTTTTGCTAACGAGTGTCCTGAGCTTTGTGACACCAACTGCGCTGGTCGGAATTGTGCTGGTCAGTTTATATCTGGTTGGTCAAATTCCTTTTATTGAAACGTTCAGTCAAGCTGGAGTGGCTCAGATTCTTAGTTTTTTAGCGGTTTTCGGTAATGGTGATGCGGTTGAAGGAGTATTGACCATTGGCTTAACCTGTAGCCTGGTTGGCGCTTTGTTTGATACCTATGCTTTCTACCGCCATCAGAACCTGAGAGGAGGGTAGTAGAGGGATGGCACAGAATCCCAGATAGTTCGCTACCGCCCGTTGCTGCTGCAGGTTCGTTTGCAGAGATCGCTGAAAGCAAAGGAGCCCGAAGAATAAAAGTGGCAACCCTTGCCAGGCAGTTGCGATCGCGTTCTAAAGGAGTTTTGAATCTAAAAAAGCTTCGGGCGATTCATAATGGGATTCAATCTTGGTTCGACCGCCTACTACATATGCGCTCGATTCGTTGGCTCAGTGTTTTGGCAGTTTCTGAATCGATTCAGTAACTGTTGAATTCGGCACTGTGGCTCAAATTCATAGATGAAATAAGGGTTCTGCCTCGTTTGCCAGGATGCGATGCAATCACAAATCAGACATGAATCAAGTTTAGTCATTCGTTAATGAGCTGTAAGCATCTAAATTGCATGATGCTCGCTCTGGAGCCTTTGCTCTATGGGGCGTCGCCTTGGAAATTTGAATGCCGATTAGCTTACCTCTTGATAGATGTCTGGTTTGCAGGAGCAAAGCTAAGGAATGTAGATTTTGGCGAAGCGATTGGAGTTGGGGAAGAATGAAAGCCTTGACAGGCTACCCAAAAGGTGCATCCAATTGGAGATGGGCTAACGTAGTTGAAATAGGGGTTTGCGCTACTTTTCCAGGTTGCCATTTAGCAACGCCTGCATCCAAATAGGATTGTCGGATAATAGTATCCTGGGATAATAGCATCCTGGTCTGTCCACTGGCTTTTGAAATTTTTAGTAAATCGTGATGTTCTGATCAGCTCCCCTATCAATTACTATGGTAACTTACTTCGAGCCGTCTTCCTCCACTCGTAGCCTGACTACTCGCTACGTGGCTTCATTGAGTGCAATCGCCGGTCTTGCAATCCTGGGTCAGGTTTTGGTGCAACAGATGCTGGTGCAACAGACAAAAGATGTTCAAATCATCAGCGCTGCCCAAAATCGACAAACTCTCTGTCAGCGGTTGGTCAAGGCTTCCTTTGCTGTTCAACTGGCTCAAACTCCAGAAGCCAAGCAGGAACGGTTGGCCGAACTGCAAGACGCGATCTCCCAATGGGACTCATCCCGTCAGGTGGTTCGCCAGGAACTGCGATCAATGTTTTCCGATGCCCAGTTGACAGAACTCCAACCCATTTTGAAGAAATCAGGGGACGCTGCCCAGGAAATTACGGTAACTGCCAGGAATGTTCTTGAACAAGCCCGGGCTTCGACCGTTGCCCCCTCACAACGTCCACTGAGAAGGCAGGCAATTCGTGCAACTAATACAAATGCAACTAGGGAAAGTGCTGTTGTTCTGCGGCTCCTGAAAGCTGAGAGAGAATACATTCAGGGGGTTGATCAGGTAATCGTCTGGCATGGAAAGCAAGCGAAAGAACGGGTGGGACACTTACAGCGTTTAGAATTTGGACTGTTGGGGGTGACTCTGGCCGTCCTTGTGTTTGAGGGCCTTCTCATCTTCCGCCCGGCTGTCAATCAGCTTCAGCAAACGCTGTCGGCTTTAGGAAAGTCTTTGAAGGAAACCCAGGCAATGGCTAAAAATCTGGCAGCAGAGCAGGAAAAGTCTGAGCGATTGCTATTGAACATTCTGCCGGAAGCGATCGCCGACCGCCTGAAGCGAGCCCCCCAATCTATCGCCGATGGCTTTGCCGAGGCTACCGTTTTATTTGCAGATGTGGTTGGCTTCACCGAAATGTCTAATCGCATGGAACCCACCGAACTGGTTGCCCGTCTGAATCGAATCTTCTCCCGCTTCGATACTCTGGCAGAAAAACACGGGTTAGAGAAGATTAAAACGATTGGGGATGCCTACATGGTTGTTGGTGGGTTGCCCAATCCGCGAGCCGACCATGCAGAGGCGATCGCTGACATGGCCCTGGATATGCAGAAGGCGATTGAACAAATCAACCAGGAGACGGGTGAATCTTTTAGTATGCGGATTGGGATCAACACTGGCCCTGTCGTAGCGGGAGTGATTGGGATCAAGAAATTTATCTACGACCTTTGGGGAGATACGGTAAACATCGCCAGCCGTATGGAGTCCCAGGGAATGCCAGGGCAAATTCAGGTGACTGAAGCAACCTATCGCCGATTGCAAAATACCTATCGGTTTGAGGAACGCGGCATCATCCCCATCAAAGGCAAAGGTAATATGAGAACTTACTGGCTCAAGGAGCGGGTTAGCGAACTGGTAGAAGCATAAGCAACAAGGAGGACTACTAAGTAGCTGGGTGCAATTAAATTTAAAGATGGTTTTTGGGAGGAGGGGGTGAAACCCCCTGCCTGGGGGCAACGCCCCCACTCCCGTTTCTTCCAATTAATTATGTCCACCTACTTATGTACGTAGTATTTTGTACGTAGTATTTGAAGGCTCAAGGAGCGGGTTGGCGAACTGGTAGAAGCATAAGCTTGCCAGGGAATCCAACTATGCCCTATCGTGACTTGAAAAATTTCGATTTCATGCGTTTACTTTGCCTCAGCAACGGTCATGGAGAGGACGCGATCGCCCTTCGCATTCTGCAAGCCCTCCAGCAACTTCCCAACGCCCCTCACATTGAAGCCCTGCCGATTGTGGGAGAAGGCCATGCCTACACCCGAGCCGGAATTCCCCTGATCGGTTCAGTCAAAGCCATGCCCTCCGGTGGCTTCATTTACATGGACGGCAAACAGCTAGCACGGGATATTCAGGGCGGTCTGCTCCAGCTTACAATTGCTCAGTTAAAGGCCATTCGTGCCTGGGCAAGGGAGTCAAAGGGACGGGAAAACAGCTCAAAATTCAAACCTCAAAACTTATCCCCCACCCCCCTGATTCTTGCCGTTGGTGACATTGTTCCGCTTCTCTTCGCTTGGTTCAGTGGTGTTCCCTATGCCTTCGTGGGAACTGCAAAATCTGAATACTACATTCGGGACGAAGCTGGCTGGTTGCCGAGAGAATCCTGGTGGAGCGATCGCTTCCAACGCTGGACTGGCTGCATTTACCATCCCTGGGAACGCTGGCTTATGAGCCATCCCCGATGCAAGGCTGTTTTTCCCCGTGATCGCCTCACTGCCGAAAATCTCCGCCGCTTTGGTGTACCAGCCTTTGATATGGGAAATCCCATGATGGATGGGTTGGAATGGAATCAGAAAGCAGAGAGAGTAGGGCAACAGGCGACAGGCGACGGGCAACGGGCAACAGGCAACGAGCAACCGATAGATCTGCTTCCCCAACCCTTATCTTTCACCCCTATTTCCTCACCTCTCACCATCACCCTCCTCCCTGGCTCTCGTCCACCGGAAGCCTACGCGAATTGGGAAACGATTCTGCTGGCCGTCAATGGGTTGATTGCACAAATGAAGCAACCGCTGATATTGCTGGCCGCGATCGCACCCGGTCTGGATATAGACCTGATGCATCAGACAGTGAAAGAATTTCGCTGGCAGCGGGTTACGGAAGATTGCTATACCGTTGGCCTGGGGGAACGGCAGGCAAAGCTGATACTGGCACAGAACCGATATGCCGAATTTTTGCACCGGGCCGATTTGGCGATCGCGATGGCAGGCACCGCAACCGAACAATTTATTGGCTCAGGCAAACCCGCCATCATTATTCCCGGCAAAGGTCCCCAATTTACCCCCGCCTTTGCTGAGGCTCAAACCCGTCTTCTAGGTCCTTCTGTCACCCTGATTCCCAGGCCAGAGCAAGTAGCGAATGCCATCCATTCCCTCTTGCAAAACCCTGATCGCTTACAAATCATTGCTGAAAACGGATACCGTCGCATGGGCAAACCCGGTGCCGCTCAACGAATTGCCCGATGCCTGATGGAAGCAACGGTATCAATGTCAGAATTCTGAGTGCTCTCGTTGCCTCTTCATTCGCGCAGTTCTACACCGATGATTGGGGAGTGTATGACCAGCATGTCGATCCTGCTTTTCACACAGTGGGTAAACTTCATACTCAAAAGATTGAGCGCAAGCATTTAACGTTACGCATAAGGATTAAACGTTTAGCTCGCAAAACGATTTGTTTCTCTAAGTCGATCTGGTTGCACGATGTGGTCATTGGCTTGT
>JAIMBL010000196.1 GCA_023511615.1 Leptolyngbyaceae cyanobacterium HOT.MB2.61 | reverse complement strand
TAAAGACCCCGACTGCCGGATGAAGGCCCTCGATAGGGATACCCCACTGGTCGTTTTCAATGCCATTAGCAAAATAGTAGTAAAAATCTCCGCCCATCCAATAAGAGAGATCGGCAGCCATCGTTACTGAAGCAACGGTTAAGATCATACAAAGAGTTAACAAAGTCGCCAAAATTTTCTTCATAAAATTTCCTCCCTTTTAAATTTAAATTGAGCCCCTCCCGGAGGTATAAAGAACTGTTCGGTGTTCGTTCTCTATCTCTCCGGAAGCATACATTAGAATAAAAAGTCCGAATTCACCTCCTTTCTCCCCTCGCCGCTATCTATGAGGCCTTTCGGCTCTCAAAAGCCCCATGGGCTGAGCGGGCTGAGCAGGTAATGAAATTCATTATAATCTGACTATGCCGTTAGCTCATCACAGGTTATCCAAGGCGGCCCGTCCACGCACGCGGCCAAGTGCGGCTGAAGAGCTCCGCGGTTTGATGAGGCAATAACAACACTCATTGAGGTAGACTTGGAGGCTTTTGCCATCCCGCCCAATGTTAGGTGCCGAAGATATATGCCTTGGCGTTCGCAAGTATCGTGTGGACCCACTCCAGGAATTCCGGCGGCAGTTCTTTAATTACAATCCCACAGCGTTATTGTATGGTACACGCGCAATAAGCAACAGTGCCCGAAATTTGCTCGCGGTGCCACAATTTTTACCCGGGTCATCCCACAATTACATGGGTAGCCAAGATATGGTAATATAACCCCAAAAGGATAAACGAAGTCATGTAAGGAGGGAGGAGCTTCAGCTCTTTGTCTAGGTCATCCAACAGGATGTTGGATAATAAAGGCGATAGGGGTGACCCTTGCGGTGTTCCCCAGTCCGTCGCCTCAATCGTGCTACCGACTAGCACTCCTGCTCTCAGGTAACGACCGATGAGCCGCAACCGCACTTTATCAGTGACCTTGCGGGCAATTCGAGACATCAGCACATCGTGGTTAACGGTATCAAAGAATTTCTCTAGATCCAGATCAACCGCGATTCGATACCCCGCCTTGATGTCGGTCTTTACCTGCCGGATAGCTCCATGAGCAGAGCGTTTGGGTCGGCTCCCATAACTCGACTCGGAAAATCTAGGGTCGAAGATGGGCGTGAGTACTTGCAGGATGGCTTGTTGGATCACTCGGTCAACGACACAAGGGACCCCCAACTGTCGTTCTCCCTTGCCATGAGGCTTAGGAATCACCACCCGTCGCACGGGGCGCGGTTGGTAGTTGCCATCGCTCAGGGATTGGCGCATCTCACTCCAATGCTCGCGTGCATAGGTTGGGAAATCCTCTAAGGTCCTCCCGTCACTGCCGGGTGCCCCTTTGTTTGATTTCACTCGTTCCCACGCCCGTTTCACCTTCTCGCGCTCTAAGTTTCGCGCCATCAGGTTGTCTAAGGCTGGCTCGATGTCAGCACGCCAAGCCCCATCTCCCCCATCCGGGTTCATGGATGCGCTTGAGTTGTTCATGGCTCCTCCTTAGTTCATTCATGTTCAGCCCTTCATCCTGGCGGGACTACTATGGCTTCTGCTGACTTCTGTCCGACTTCCCATCTTGGGTTTCCCCTTGATGTGCTGTCCACCAATGCCTTAGGGTTCTGTGGCTACCTGGTCGTTTCCCACCAGACCTCAGTCAGACTCCCATCACACCCGGAACCGCAATCGGACAGACCTCCCCAGATATGAACGTGATCTGTCCCGCCGCAACCGCGCCATTTACTGTGCCCCTTGAACCGTGGGTTTCGTTGTGTTGTGCCAACTCACCCAGGGGTCTCAGCCTTCTATGACATTTCTGTTCGTCGGCTCGTCGGTTTGCCGCTGGCTTCCTCCAGCCACTCCCTCGCGGAAACAACCTTGCCTTAAGCTAGTGGTTATCGTCACTCGGAACTTTTGGGTTCATTTGGACGTTGGTTCCACCACAGGGGACTTTCACCCCATTAGATCACGCCCATGCTGGGCGTACACAACCGCATGCATCGGATCGGCAAGGCGATCGGTAAGGAGCAAAGGTTATCTGCGTCCGGTGATGCTAGCCGATAGCTAATAAGTAGCTGGATGCAATTAAATTAAAGATGTTTTTGGGGGTGGAGGGGGTGCCCCCCCCTGCCTAGAGGCAACGCCTCTACTCCCTCTTTATTAATTATGTTTACCTGCTTAAATGATAAGTTGACCAGACCCCCGACTTTCCAGAAAAGCCAGGGGTCTTTTTCCTACAGATCTTCGACAAGATCGCCAGCAAGCTTCTGCAAGACAGAAACAGGCAATCCGAAACTGATGAGTCTGACCTTTGAGACGGAAGAAAAACCCTTGCCGCCTCACCGAACATGCTTAGTACAGCTCTTCTTCCTGGTGGGTAATAATAGTGCAGTCGGAGGTAGGGTAGGCCACACAGGTCAGCACATACCCAGCTTCGATCTGGTCGTCATCCAGGAAGGATTGGTCAGACTGGTCAACCGTACCTTCCTTGATTTTGCCAGCACAGGTCGAGCAAGCACCTGCGCGGCAGGAGTAAGGAAGATCAATACCAGCTTCTTCTGCGGCGTCGAGAATGTACTCGTCGTCGGGAACTTCAATCGTAGTATTCAGCCCTTCGGCCTCGTTGATCAACGTGACCTTGTAAGTTGCCATGCAGTGGTCCTCTCAATAATGGAAACAGCACTTTAAGCTTATTGGAAGCTCGCTCTGTAGCTTTAGTTAAATAAAATCTGCTTCCGGATCAGCTTTACTCTTGATACTACGGGAAAAAATATCGATTAGAAACTTAGATACCCACTCAGGACGAATGGGATTCGTAATCAGACCCGTTGATTTAATCTGCTTATCTTATAGGACAGTCCTTTTCTAACAAGGAAAAAGTGGCTGAAATCCCTTTCTCATAAGAATTTTAGGCTCATTAGAGCCTTCTACATAGAATGCAAAAATTGTCATGATTGATTAAATTCAACTCATATCCAACCAGGGCTTATATTAGCTGAAATTGTTATTTTCATAGAAATGAATTGATTGTCCCTATATAACCTTCTAATGGCTATCTCTTTCGATGACAGATACATCCTTAAAACCTCTGATTGTTCTACCGTTAAAGGTAGGTTTAGTCGGTACCGGATATGCCGCCCGGTTACGGGCTGAAACCCTCAAAACAGATCCCCGGACATCCCTGGTAGCCGTTGCTGGGCATACATTAGAGAAAACGCAGGAGTTCTGCCAGATTTACGGGGCAACGATGATAGAGTCATGGGAGGCTCTGGTAACCAGCCCTCTGGTTGACCTGGTAATTATTTGTACAGTGAATCGGGACCATGGGGTAATTGCCCGCGCCGCTCTTGAAGCCAGAAAGCACGTGATTGTCGAGTATCCACTGGCTCTTGATGTTTTTGAAGCGGAGAAACTAGTTGTCCTCGCCCAATCTCAAAATTGCCTTCTACATGTGGAGCACATTGAGTTACTGAGCGGTGTGCATCAAGCCTTAAAGGCTTCCCTACCGCAAATTGGAGCAGTGTTTTACGCCCGCTACGCCACCATCAAACCCGAACTTCCCGTCCCCCAACGTTGGAGTTATCATCAAGAGCTATTTGGCTTTCCATTGATGGGTGCACTTTCACGACTACATCGCCTGACCGACCTGTTTGGCCCTGTAAATACCGTAAACTGCCAGAACCGATACCAGAAGCGAGATTCAACGGATTCTTACTACACTGCCTGCCTCTGTACCAGTCAACTAGGCTTCGACAGTGGCCTCATTGCAGAGGTTACCTATGGCAAGGGAGAAACCTTCTGGCAGACAGAGCGCAAGTTTGAAGTTCATGGCAAAAAAGGAGCTCTGATCCTGGATGGGGAGCAGGGAACACTGATACAGGCTGATAGTCGCTATCCAATCGAAGTAGGCAGCCGTCGGGGGCTGTTTGCAAAGGATACCACAATGGTTCTCGATTACCTGACAACGGGTTCTCCCCTGTACATTACCCCAGCCGAAAGTTTGTACACTCTCAAAGTGGCAGACGCAGCGAGGCGATCGGCAGAGGAAGGCAAGACAATTCAACTGTAATAGGGGTTACAGGTAATCTTTCTACAATCGCAAACTGACCTCTTCTTTCTGCTTTTTTTCTGCCCTTGTCTTAAATAGTCAAACTTGCGGCAAGTGCTTCTAGATTATTCTGACGCCAGAGCGCATCTGCTTTTCGCCCTGTGCGAATTTCCAGGACTCGAATTCCTTCTGAAGGCAGGGATTTGAGCCGTCTTTCTAGCTGGTTCCAACTGGTAATCAGTTCATGTCCGATGCCGTAGGTTGTACAAAGCTGAGCAAAATTAACTGATTGGGGGGTGGCAAAGAAGGTTTCGAAGGGGGGCTCAAATTGTGAAATGGGTAGCATCTCGAAAATACCGCCTCCGTTGTTGTCAATTAGCACGATGGTCAGATGGCCGGAGAACTGACTTTTGAGCAAAAACCCATTAGTGTCATGTAACAGGGCCAGATCGCCCGTTAGCATGACGCTACTTTGTTGACGGTGAGCGATTCCCAGCGCAGTTGAAAGGCTACCGTCAATTCCGTTGACCCCCCGGTTGAAGAAGGGTTTAATCTTTGAATTTCTGGGCATCCAGAAAAATTCAACATCACGCACAGGCATACTACTGCTGATGAACAGGGGTGTTTCAGGGGGCAAGACCTTAGACAGGAGCCAGGCAACTTTGCATTCAAATAGAAATTCCGTTTCTGCCATGGTTTGGTCAAGCACGCGCCGAGCCTGGGCTTCAGCGACTCGCCAGAGTTCCAGATAGGAACTGGTGGGTTTGGCAGAGCTGGAAACAAGTTTGGCGAAGGTTTCGATGGACAGATGCAGGTTTGTTGTTTTGCCGTGTAAGGGGTCGAGGTTACGCCCACTGGTATCCACCACCCACTGACGCGGTTGAATGGTTGCCAGCCAGGTGCGTAGTTGTTTGCTGGTAGGCATTTCACCCAAGCGAATAACCGCCTCAGGTTGCAATTTCTCTGCCAGAGTGGGATTCCGGAGAATCAGATCGTAGGTGGAAATGAGGTTGGGATTGAGGTTGGCGTAGTTGCGCAGGGGGGAAAGCCCTTCTGCCAAGACGGGATAGCTGAGGGTCCGGGATAGGTGAGCGATCGCCCGACAATAGTGTTCTGGCTCCGGAGGCTGAGCCGGACCCGCAATGATAAGACCGTGAGGTGGAAAGGAAGGAAGAGTTGGAAGGGGCGTAGGGGGAAAAGCAATAAGGGTCGGTGGCAAAGGCACTACGGCAGCAAAAAAGCTTTCCTGATCAAAGGTTTTGGCAAGGGCTTCGGCCTCCGGTTGGGGCAGGGGAGCCAACGGGTCTCGAAAGGGAAGATTGAGATGAACCGGACCAGGAACCGGGTAGAGCGATCGCTCCCAGGCGTGGATGACAGTTTGTCGCAGGTAGGCCAGCATCGATTCTTCCAGCGACGGCAGGGCCAGCTCCACCTGCCAATTCGGGTAATGGCCATACAACTTTTGCTGGTCGATCGCCTGCCCCGCATTGCAATCCCTCAGTTCGGGGGGGCGATCGGCTGTAAATACCACTAAAGAAACTCCGCTTTCCCTGGCTTCAATCACTGCTGGGTAAAAGTTTGCTCCGGCAGTGCCTGAGGTGCAAACCAGCACAATTGGACGTTTGCTCTGGCGAGCCAGCCCCAAGGCAAAGAAGGCCGCCGAGCGCTCATCCAGCACTGGAATGGCTTCAATTTCAGGATGATTGGCAAAGGCAATTGCCAGCGGTGCAGAGCGTGATCCAGGGCAAATGATGGCCGTAGTCAATCCCAACAGGTGCAGGGTTTCTGCCAGGATAGAAGTCCAAACGAGGTTCGTGTTTCTGAAATCGATCGGCATGAATTGGACGGCAGACGAGGGATAATCCGATTTGGGCGCAGATTCCCAGCCTATAGCCTATCGCCAATTGGTCGTATCCAAACCGCAGGATTTTGGGTTCTGCAAGGAAAAAGGCAGCGATGCTTTTCGCTCCTACCTGAACCTTCAGAAACCCCTTTGAGCTGTTTGAGTGATCAGCTAAACAGGTTTTGGATTAGAGTGGGTGAGATCCAGAGGGCGTAGGCAATGCCAATGACGAGTAGAGTAATGGCGATTGTCATACCGTAGGCAATACACATCAGCAGGCCATCTTCTTCTAAGGTGGCCATTGCCAGCAACAAAATACCAGCCGTTGGAATTGGGTTGGTAAAGGGGATGGGTAACATCAATAGAAAAGCCAGCCAGGCAATACAGATGCCGTTGAGTTGCCAGATATGATGGCTCTCAGCTAACCAGCGGAGCCGGGGCTGGGCAATTTTTTCCAGAAAGCCGGTTAGTCGTTGCAGAGTGCTGATCAGGTTGAGAACCAGCCAGTTGGGAAATTTGAGTTGGGCGATCTGCTTTGGGAGCCAGGGAGATTTGCGCCCGAGCGCCATTTGCAATGCCAGAATAAGACAGCCAAACCCCAGAGGTCCAGCAAACCCCGGTGGCATGGGCAGCAAAAATGGAAGGGCTAGCAAACCGATGATGAGGCTAAACCCGCGCTCTGAAGTTCCCGCCATAATATCTCGCAGAGTCAGTGGCTTTTCTGCCAGAAGTTTTAAGAGGGCTGCGAGGTCTTGCGAAAATCTCAGATGCATGGGTGGGGACAATCGCAGAAACTACCGATTCCACTCTAATTTAGGAGATTTGCGATCGTCATTAGTCTAACGGGGGGAAATCAACCCTCTCTGTTTCAGGCATGGCTGAATCCAGATGTGAAATAGCGACTGAAGGCTCGAAGCCTCCCTTTATCCCTCATCACTACTGAAGTACCGATCTAAGAATTTGAGCGCATGGTTCCCTAACTCGTAGTAAGTAGGTCAGTGCAATTTAGCTCATGTAAGTCAAGTTTTGTAACATCTTCTCCAGGCTTGCTTAGGCTGACAAATAGAGTGAAGTTTACATTTCGCAATCTGGATGCGTTTTCCTACCCTTACCTACTTATTGAGATTTATCTCAAGGCTCTTGAGTCAGTGCCATTCGACTCAAGTTGTTTCCCAGAAATCAAATACACTTATCGGGGATTGAAGCAATCACTCCTGGGATAGGTCATCAGTCTGACCGAATCTATGCTCGTACCCTTCCCCTGCTATCCTGGGATTTGGAGCAAGTTTAGACCGGATTCATGTCAGCAGTTGCCACCCCTGTTACCCCTCTCGCCTTTCCCCTGACCGCCGTTATTGGGCAGGAGGCAATTAAGCTGGCTTTGCTGCTATCGGCGGTAGATCCGGGTTTGGGCGGGGTAGTGATTGCTGGACGGCGGGGAACGGCAAAATCGGTGATGGCACGCGCACTCCATGCCCTTCTGCCACCGATAGAAATTGTCAAAGGTTCTCTCAACTGCGATCCCAATCTACCTGAAGAATGGGATGACGAAACGCTGCAAAAATTTACCACTGCCGAAGGTGGCATTGCAGCCGATGTGCCGACGGAGATTATTCCGGCTCCGTTTGTGCAAATTCCCCTGGGGGTGACGGAAGATCGGTTACTGGGTTCAGTAGATGTCAGCCAGTCAATCAAAAAGGGGGATACGGTTTTTCAGCCCGGCTTACTGGCAGAAGCACATCGGGGCGTTTTGTACGTGGATGAGATCAATCTGCTGGATGACCAGATTGCCAATCTGCTGCTAACTGTTTTGACCGATGGCCGCAATCAGATTGAGCGGGAAGGCATTAGCTTTCAACATCCCTGCAGACCGCTGCTGATTGCAACCTACAACCCCGAAGAAGGGGATCTGCGGAATCATTTGCTGGACCGGATTGCGATCGCCCTCTCTGCCGACCGCGTATTGGGAATTGATGAACGTGTCCAGGCCGTTGAACAAGTCACCCGATATGCCGACTCTCCCAGAGAATTTTTGGCCCAGTATAGCGAAGACATCGATGCCCTCAAAACCCAGATCCTGCTGGCGCGGGAATGGCTGAAGGATGTGCAGATTCAGCCAGAGCAGATCGAATACCTGGTCACCGAAGCGGTGCGGGGTAATGTGCAGGGCCATCGCGCAGAACTGTTTGCGATCCGGGTGGCCAAAGCCCATGCAGCCTTAGAAGGACGCACCGAAGTTAATGCAGAGGATTTGCGGCGGGCAGTGGAACTGGTCATCATCCCCCGTTCCATTATCATCCCACCCCCACCGGAGCAGGAGCCGCCCCCACCTCCACCCACACCCGAACCACCAGAAGAACAGTCTGAGCAGGAGCAGGACGACAAAGAAGACAAGCAGGACGAAGAAGACCAGTCCCAGGAGCCGCCTGCCATTCCAGAGGAATTTGTCTTTGATCCGGAGGGGGTTCTGCTTGACCCTGAAGTCCTTTACTTTGCCCAAATGGCAACTCGTCAGGGCAAGTCGGGCAGCCGCACGCTGATTTTTTCAGAAGACCGGGGACGCTACATCAAACCCATGTTGCCCAAGGGAAAAGTCCGCCGGATTGCCGTTGACGCCACCCTGCGGGCCGCAGCCCCCTATCAAAAGGCTCGTCGAGAGCGAGCAGGAGCTAGCAATACTTTTCCTGCCTCATCCCGCAAACGAGTCTTTGTTGAAGAAGGCGATATTCGTACCAAACGACTGGCACGCAAGGCTGGAGCCTTAGTAGTGTTTGTAGTCGATGCCTCTGGCTCGATGGCCCTCAACCGGATGCAGTCAGCCAAGGGAGCCGTATTGCGACTGTTAACCGAAGCCTACCAGAATCGCGATCAGATTTCACTGATTCCATTTCGGGGAGAACAGGCCGAGGTATTGCTGCCACCAACCCGCTCGATTGAGGCCGCAAAACGCCGACTGGATCGACTTCCCTGTGGTGGGGGCTCTCCCCTGGCCCATGGGTTGACTCAAGCAGTGCGGGTTGGGATGAACGCCAGGAAATCAGGGGATATCGGTCAGGTGGTGATCGTGGCAATTACCGACGGGCGCGGCAATATTCCCCTGGCACGGTCGCTGGGTGAACCTATCCCTGAAGGAGAAAAGCCCGACATCAAAGCGGAACTGCTAGATATTGCCGCTAAAATTCGTGCCCTCAATATTCAGTTGCTCGTGATCGATACGGAAAATAAATTCATCTCCACCGGGTTTGCCAGGGAACTGGCACAGAAGGCAGGTGGAAAATACTACCACTTACCCAAAGCAACCGACCAGGCGATCGCGGGTTTAGCACAGAGCGCCATTTCAGACATAAAATCCCGCTGATTGAGTGTGTGTAATTCGTTTCAGCGGCGATCCGGGTCTTTCCCTTCTACAATCTGGTAACCAGTTGTTCAGCCCGCTCCTTCAGATCGTCGAACGTGCATCAAATTTGAGTGGGTTGAGTAAAGTAGAAGCCCAATGACGATGATGTTCAGCTTATACAATGCCC
>JAIMBL010000195.1 GCA_023511615.1 Leptolyngbyaceae cyanobacterium HOT.MB2.61 | reverse complement strand
ATTGTCATCTATCATGAATCAATAGTAGATCCATTTTACATGGAAGATGTAAAAGTTATTTTCTTACAAGTCCTAAGCCTGGTGGCTATCGCTATAACTCAAATCAAACCATTAAGCTTTAACCACCTGTCAAATTTAGTTTGACACACCACTAGTATGTTTGCAGATGAGCATTCAGGGTTTTGTCGATGCGATCGCGGGTTTCCTCCAAATGGGCACGGGTGTAAGTATCCAGTTTGCTCTCCTTGCGCAGGGTTCTATCGAGGGCGCTACGCAATTGCTTTAGGTTGTACCAGGCTAAGGTTCGAGCATCTTCAGGTACTTCAATCGTCCGCCGCACCATATCTGACATCAACCTCAAATGTTCCCGTTGCAAACCTCGGCGCAAACTTGAAAGGCGCAGCCGCCCCTCTGGTTGCAACACCTCTCGCCATAGGACTGTCTGCAACGTCTCAAACAGTTCTGGAATGGTCAAAGCCTGGTCGGGGCTTTTCAGTTCGGCATCGCGCAGGCGAGCAAGCCGATTGTAGTCCAGCAGTTCCTGCAAGATGGCAGATTGCAGAAACAGGATGCGATCATGAATCGGATAGTCCAGTGTCACAATTTCAGGAGATTCACCCCAATGGTTCCAGCGAGAAGGAGCTAGCTTATTGAGAAAGGCGGGTGAGAAGCGAAACTGGTTTTCATCAAACACGTACTTTTGCAGTAACAACAATGCCTGACGCTGCTTTTCGAGGGCGATCGGTTCAAACGGCAGCCGATCGCCAGTATCCTGACTGACAAAACGGTTAAAGGACTGTCCTCCCACATAGCGGGTTAAAAAGCGCGCATACTGAAAGTAGTACTCAAAAATTTCATCGAATATGGCTCGCCCGTCGGCGAAGTTTTGACCCGGAGCGGGATAGCGTTGCTCTAATTGCTGCCACATTTGCCGGGCGTTCTCCAGTTGCCAGGGAGCATAGGTCAACAGATCACTACTGAGGTCAAAGCGATTGACCTGGGGATCTAAACGGGCAAAGGTGTCTTCATCTGTTGCGTAGGCAAGTTCTACTTCCGCAGCACGACGGGCAATTGACTCTAGAAGCGCCTGCTCTGTTTGCGTAGATTGGGAGGAAACTGGGGTATAGCCATAGGCGATCGCCCACTCATCGTAGGGACCGACAGTATGGGTAAAGTAATCTCCCTGGGGAGTGCCCGCAGGAGCAAGATTCACCGGGCTGTAATCCATTACGGAAGCCATCAATCCTTTGTAGCGAGTAATCTCTCGATTATTGAGTTCCGCCGGAGATAACATCGCACTGGCCCGAAAATTGTGGCGCAATCCCAGTGTGTGCCCCACCTCATGGGCAATCAGATAGCGCAGAAACTCCTGAACATACTGGCGCATCTCTGGTCCATTAGGCGAAACCCCTTGCAGCATACTCATCGCCATGGAGCCAATTGCCAGTTGATGGGTTGCTTCCAGCCCAAAGCAGAGATCATAACTGCCCAATAGTTTGAGGGGCAGGCGCAGATTTTGAGAGGGTTTGCGGAGCGATTGCTGCAAAGAATAGGCAGTTGTCCCGTAACTGCACAAGTCAGGAGTACCCGTTAGCTTTGCCAGAGAGGGCATCATTCGTATTCGGTTTTGTGTCAGAGTTTGATACTGCTCCTTCAGATAGCGGGCAAAGCTGGCATCGATCAAAATGTCTGCATCCAGGATTTCGCCGGTTAGTGGATTGATGCGAGAAGGACCCATCCCCAAAAAGCCAGACTCAAAGGACGTGATCCAGCGAATCGTGTTGTAGCGGATATCTGCCGGATCCCAGGTCGCATTGGGAGGCATTTGCTTGACCTGAATCGCATCTTGAAATCCTGCCTTTTCAAAGGCTTTGTTCCACATCAAAACCCCATCTCGCACCGCATCTCGATAGGCCGCAGGTACCGTATTTTCAATCCAGAACACAATTGGTTGCCTAGGTGGGGATAGGGGCAAATTGGGATTCTGCTTCTCCAGATGCCAGCGATTGATATAGCGCACAAAGGGAGTTCTGGGGGTGTCATCGGAAAGATTTTGAAAGGCTGTAACAAAATAGCCAACGCGGTTATCTGCCTGGCGTGGTCGATAGCCATGATTGGTGGGCAATTGGGATAAACTGTAGTGAACCTTTAAGTTGAGAGAACGGCTATCCGGTAAGGACTCAATGAAGGCTGGCAATTCCTCTTCGCTTCTACCTGAAAAGCCATATACCGATTCCAGTTCCACATTTAAGGGAAAGGCTTTCGCCGCTCCAAAGTAAGATTTATTGGTGTCGAGCGTGTAAGAAGTACCCAGCAGACTCCCCAATACAGGTGTAAGCCCTGGGAAATCACTCAAAAACAGAGGGCCCAGATCGACCAGAACACTCTTGCGCTTAGGGTGATGGCTTTTAATTGGTAATGTTTGTAAGACAGAACTGCTGAAGGACCGCTGAACCGAAGTTTTCAAGGGATCGTCAGGATGGGTACGAAAGTAGATGTTGGGCATTAAAAATTGCACCTTGTTGTTAACCTGGCGAAACATAAATAAAACGTCTGCCAGGGGCATGCCGCTGTAAACACCACTTTGGCCAATTCCTGACTCCAGCGTTACGGTACAGAGATAGTTGATATTGAGTTGGCCTGGTTTGATTTCGGCGTAAAGTTTGCCTGTGGTGCGATCGCGATAAAGGGTAAACAATCCATTCAGTTGCTCTTTCCCTTTCACAAACTGGTCAAAAGGCTGCGGTTCTTCAGGTTCTGCCTGGGCAACCTTAATCTCTGACTGCAATTGTTGGAAAGGAGTGGACGATGGCAGCGGACGAACAGGAAACTGGGAGCCTGTCACTGCTCCGGTTAATGAGGGGTTAGTAGGTTGCCCAAATTGAGGATGGGAAGCCCCGACACGAGACAATACTGCATGGGCATGGGGCAACACCAGCACCAGGAGCAAACCCAGCAAGAATGTGACGATCAGCGAAACACGTTTCATCCGGTTGATAGGATGGGTTTACAACGTTCTCTAAGGTGAAGTTGAAAACAACTTCAGTGTCGATTCTTAACCTACCTTTGAATAGAACAGTCTTTCACGAAACTTAACTAATTTCAAGGATTCATCTCCGTAAAATTGCGGAGCCAACATTAGGGTTTATTAATTCAATGAACAAATTCCGTGTATCCTACATTGAGCTTTTATGAGCTCGATTGAAATACTTCTGTTTTGTCCAATCCATGAAAGGAGTAAAAAATAAGAAAATTCCTGCATTGTAAAAGAGCAACTTTTAAGACATCACCCTAAGGGGTGATACCCCTATTACGGTTAACGTTTTTCCTATTAGGTTGGAATTAGGAAGCCCTTTTCTAAGAGGGTTTTCCAGGCATAATTATCAATTTTGATATACCAGTAATGCCTTGGAGCCTTCTGTTGACTAATGCTCAATTTCTTCTAAGCAATTTGGTTGATAACGATTCAATCAAATGGCTGAAATGGGAAAAAAGAAAGAATCATTCATCCAAATAGCTTTCAAATAGCTTTGATGTTCCCAAAAAATTATTTTCTTCGGTCTATCAAAGCAGAAGCCTTTTCTGGTGAAACCTCAGTATTTTCACCCAATGCTCTAGCGGCATTATGTTTGTCCCCGTTGATGTACTCACGCTGAGGAGACCTTGATGGAGTTGGTTTGAGGAACATTTAGGAAATGTCACGGGATGCTCTCGTTGTCGGAATTAGTGCGTATCAGTGGTTGCCGAATCTGAGCGCACCAGCCCAAGATGCAGAAGCGATCGCCCAGCGATTACAGACCAGCGGTGATTTTCGAGTCACCCGTATGCCTGATATCATCCAGGATGGGCAATCCAGAATTGGGAGCAAGACTCCCGTTACCCTGGCTGAACTGGAAGCTGCCCTGGTGCGGTTATTCAAGCCAAAGGGAAATAACATTCCGCACACAGCCCTGTTTTACTTCTCTGGTCATGGGCTCCAGAAAGATGCGGGAATTCAGGAAGGCTATCTGGCTACCAGTGACGCTAATCCCAGCAGGGGTTTCTATGGGCTTTCCCTGTTCTGGTTGCGCCGACTTTTGCAGGAAAGCCCTGTAAGGCAGCGCATCATCCTGCTGGATTGTTGCCACAGTGGAGAATTACTCAACTTCTTGGAAGCCGACCCCGGTGCCCGGAGTGGAACTGATCGCCTGTTTATGGCTGCTTCACGGGAGTATGAAGCCGCCTACGAAGCGATTGAGGGAACGTACAGCATCTTTACGCGAGCATTACTTGATGGACTCGATCCCGCTCGCATTCCCAATGGCATAGTAACGAACTATGCCCTGACTGACTGGGTGAGTAATGCCCTTAAGGGCGAAACTCAGCAACCCATGTTTGAGAATTCAGGTAGCGAGATCATCCTGACCCGCAATCAGGGCGCATCCACCGTTATCAAAACTGAACTGGCTCAGGAGATTTGTCCCTACCGGGGATTAGAGTGCTTTGATGAAGCCCATGCCGAGTACTTTTTTGGGCGAGAAGACCTGACCGATCAGCTGATTGAAAAATTGAAGACCCGAAATTTTGTGGCGGTTGTTGGAGCTTCCGGCAGCGGTAAGTCTTCTCTGGTACGGGCCGGGTTGATTCACCAATTGCGCCAGGGACACAAATTTTCGGGCAGCGATCGCTGGCGAATTCAGCTCATTACGCCGACGGAGCAACCCCTCCGCAGTCTCGCCAGTGCTTTCGTCAACTCCCAGGCCCCCACTGTAGACCGGGCAGAACATTTGCGGCGGGCAAAAGCTCTCCTGCGCGAAGGTGGAAACGGCCTTTCCCATCTGGTTCGTGCCAGCCTGATTTCCTCCCAATATGGTCGCAATTCCCGTCTGTTGTTAATTATTGACCAGTTTGAGGAGGTCTTTACCCTCTGCCAAGGCCCTCAGGCTGAGCGCGATCGCCACCACTTCTTCAACTCTTTGCTCACGGCCCTGCAAGAAGCCAGCGACTGCCTCAGCCTTGTAATCGTGCTGCGTGCCGATTTTTTTTGCAAATGCTCCCTTTACAACGGGTTGGCCGAGCAAATTGAACAAAACCTGGTGACGGTCACTCCCCTCACCTACGAACAGATCAAAGCTTCTGTTGTGAAACCCGCTCAAAAAGCCGGAGTGGTTTGTGACCCCAACCTGGTCTACAACATTCTGCTGGATGTGGTTGGGGCTCCCGGCGAGTTACCCCTTCTGCAATACACCCTGCTGGAACTGTGGCAACAGCGTCAACCTGACCCAGCTGGAGGTCCCGCCCGTCTTACTCTGGATGCCTATACTGAACTGGGGGGAGTCAGAGGAACGCTCCAGAAACAGGCAAATGCCGTCTTTTACAGCCTGACTCTGGAAGAACAGCAGGTTGCCAAACGCATTTTTATTGCCCTGACCCAACTGGGGGATGGCACCGAAGACACCCGCCGCCGCATCCTCAAGTCAGAGCTGGTCAGTTCCCGGTTTCCGGCAGAGTTGGTGGATCGAGTGCTGGAAAAACTGGTGACAGCAAAACTCGTGGTCACCAACCAGATTGTTCCCACCAGCCGCTATCAGGAACGGATTGATCAGGGGTTTGCCAGCGTCTCTACTGCTTTGCGTCTGGCCCAGATGTGCCAGGGCAAATTCCCCAAACATACTCAGCCCCTTGATCCACCTTCTACCAGAGTGCAGAGCAGTCTGGAAGGGGAACATCTCATTACCAGGGTCACCCAACTGCCCAGCAACCATCTGGCTGAACGCAGTACCTCTCAGGGATTATGCCCTCTCTATCAAGAAACTGTAGATGTGGCCCATGAGACTCTGATTCGCCACTGGTTGATGTTGCGAACCTGGCTGGACGAAAGTCGGGAAATGCTGAGGCGGCAGCGTCGGATTGAACATGCAGCACGGGAGTGGCACAATGCTGAAGAACCGCGCTCTAATGAATATCTGCTGCATGGCGATCGCCTGATTGATGCCGAAGATTTCCTGAAGACTTACCCGGATGAACTATCCGTTCTGGCACAGCGATTTATCACGATTAGTCGCGAAGAGAACCAGCGCACGCAAAGGGAACTCCGTCTATTGCAGATGGTGATTCCCTGCACGTTGCTGGTAGCGCTGGGGGTGACATTTATCCAGTACATTGCAGCAATCAAAAGTCAGGCAGAAAAAGATTACCAGCTTCAAATTGCCACCTCCCGTCGGCAGGCCGCGATCGCCCAGTCTATTTTGCAAGAGCCTGACGGTGACCCAATGGCAGCCCTGCTGATTAGCCGTCTTGCCGTGGAAAAGGGGGGACATACCTACGAAGCCCAGGCAAGTTTACGGGCAGCCCTGCAAAAACTGCGCCTGCAAGCCAATTTGAAGGGACACACAGGAGCCATTCGTACCACAGCTTTTAGCCCAACCCAGCCCTACTTCGCCACGGGTGGAGAAGACGGCACCGTCCGGCTCTGGTCATTAAAAACCCAATCGGCTGAAAGGGTGTGGCAATGGGAGGGAGAACCAGCAGATGGAAAAGGTAATGAGACAAATCCATCCCAGATTTCATCTTCCGCAACCAATCCCCAATCGAGCGCGATCGCGACAATTGCATTTAGCCCGGATGGCAAGCTCCTAGCAGCGATCGCCCGTGACTCTAACCAGATACGGGTATGGTCTGTGGAGACGGGTGTGCTTCAGTTTCGATTGCAAAGTGGGGATGGGGCAATCACACAACTGGCTTTTAGCCCAGATGGTCAGTGGCTTGCAACGGTCGATACCCAGCACATGGTACAGCTCTGGCAAGTCCGCAGTGGCCAGATCCACAGGAAACTCTCCCACCCCACTGAAGTACGCGACCTTGCCTTTAGCCCGGATGGGGAGAGGCTTTTGACAGCTAGCGGCAGTGAGGTCCATATCTGGGAGGTCAAAAATAGGCGATCGCACCAGGTTCTCTCCCATCCCCATCAGGTTAATTGCATAGCTTTTAGCCCCAATGGTTTAGCCATCGCAACGGCATCCCGTGATGGCAGTGTGCGGTTCTGGCAGGCTCCTGGAGCAATGATCCAGGATTCCTACCCCTGGCAAAAAATGGTCAGCAGCAAACCCCTCCATACCCCCTCGTCTTCGCTGTCACAGGTGCTGTTTAGCCCCAATGGGCGGGTAGTTGCGGTTTCTGATCAACAAAACCGAGTCTGGTTATGGGAGGTCAGCACTGGAAAGTTAAAATTGCAATTGGGCAGAAGTAATAATTTGAAGAATCCGACGCATCCGGAACAGGGGATGGTTGCCTTCAGTCCCGATAGCCAGTATTTAGCAACCACTGGCTGGGAAATTAGCGCAAACCAGCCGATTCCCATGGTTCAGCTATGGAATGTGCAATCTGGGCAATTGATAGACGTTCTGCGGGGCTATTCGGGGGCGCTAAAGTCCATCCAGTTCAGCCCTGATGGTTCCCTGATTGCAACAGCGGGAACGGATGGAGCAGCCCGTCTGTGGGCAGCAGAACCGGGAAGCGAGTTTCCCACATTGAAGATGATGGGCGATCGCATTCAGTGGGTTGCCTTTCGAACACTCTACTCTCCTCGGAATTTTGATTTTTCGGATGCCACGATGGCCCGTATAAAACCAACCGCAATCGCTGCCATTCCCAGGGACTTTGATAAGTTAGTAACCGTCACAACCGATGGCACCATCCATCACTGGAATCTGCCCGTTCACTCCCTTCCAGAGGAGTTCTCCCAAAAACACTCCTCCCATTCACTGGTAAAACAAGCAACATCTCAGCACTTGTTAAAGAATCGTGAGTTCAATCCATTAAAGTGGGTTGGAGAATCCGTATCTTTCCTGCAACCTAAAAGCCAGAACGCCTCCGCAGGTTTGAAGCCTGCACTATGGCGACCTCAACCCCAGGAGTCCCTGAACCAGGGTTCTAAAACAGCACAATCGACTTTCCCGAATGGGGCTCAAACGCCAGACGTACCTACCGCCGCTGGTTCCGTTCAGAAGCTAGCCTCCGGCATGAAATTAGCTGGAGCCGCCTTCAACTCAGATATCCAGCTAATGGCAACTGCCAGCTATACGGGTAAGGTTCAGCTCTGGAAGCTGCAACCCGATGGAACGGTGGATCTTGTGCGAAATTTTGACCTGCCCAATTCTGCTAATAGTGAGCGTAAAACAACCGCTGAACAGCCTGGCAAAACTGGTTTCGGCACCATTCGCCAACTTGTCTTCAGTCCTGAAAACCAGAGGCTTCTAGGTGTGGGGGATGATCGGATTATTTATCTTTGGGATGTGCAGTCCGGCAAACTGGTTACTCGCTTGAAAGGTCACGGGGCAGCCATTGAACAAGCCCGGTTTAGCCCGGATGGACAGCTAGTGGTCAGTGCCAGCCGCGATCGCACCGCCCGCATCTGGAAAGCCTCTACTGGTGAATTAGTGAACACCCTGCCCCACCGAAATCCAGTCAACAGTGCCCAGTTCAGTTTAAATAACCAACTTGTGGTCACTGCCAGCCAGGATGGCACTGCCAGAGTGGTAGATATTAAAACAGGCGCAATGCGCGTGCTGCTGGCAGGACATTCTGGAGCTGTGTTTGATGCAGAGTTTAGCCCCGATGGACTAATGATTATCACTGCCGGAGCCGATGGAACTGCTCGCCTGTGGGATGCCCAAACAGGTACTGAAGAAGCGATCCTGCGCCCATTTGAAGGAAATGGCCAATCCCTTACGCGCGTGTTCTTTAGCCCCGATGGTCGCTATGTGGCTGCCCTGGGCAAAAGTGGGAAACTTTATGTTTGGGTTGCAACCTGGGATGGACTGCTGCATTTAGCCCGCGATCGCAGCCTGCGCCAACTCAAACCGGAAGAATGCCTCCGCTACCTGCGCCTGCTACCTAATGCTTGCCCGACATTGGAAGTGAAGAGCTAATATGGCAGTAGTCATCGTGGTTAGGACGGGGTGCAGGGGTGGAACCCGTGACTGGGGGCAACGCCCCCACTCCCTCTTTAATTCCAATGTCCTAACGCACCTGCATAGAGTTATAAATCCCGCCAGCCGTTGCGCAGTCTTCTGACAGGAGAAAGTATTTACGAATTAACCTAGGAATTTCATAATACATTGGCGCAACACTGGAAAAAGCCCTTCCATTTCATCGTGATCAACAGAATCTGGTAGTTTAAATTGAACCAGTACAGTCATCATGAGAAACCTCCTTAAAAACAAAGTTTGGACCACAAACATTTGACTCAACCTCTTCCTTCAATTTTCAGTCTCTCCTACCCTCATCTGGTAGACCTAACAAGGTAATGATGAGCCGCGCTAGCCGCCATCATTAACGACTTAAAAATCATTACGACTTGGGCACTACTCCTCATCTTTTGCAATCAGCAAATCCCGACCAGCTATAGATAGGGCTTGCTGAAAAAAGCAGCAAAGGTTTACTGTGCCTAGTTTTCAAGCGGGATCAAGTCTGCTAAAGTGC
>JAIMBL010000194.1 GCA_023511615.1 Leptolyngbyaceae cyanobacterium HOT.MB2.61 | reverse complement strand
ACTTTAGCAGACTTGATCCCGCTTGAAAACTAGGCACAGTAAACCTTTGCTGCTTTTTTCAGCAAGCCCTAATTAATCAAAACAATCAAAGCTTGAGAAAAGTTCAAGACGCGGTTTCACGCTTAATGGATCAGCTTAAGAATGATCCACAATTTCAGTTAAGTTATCAACAAAATGGAGTTTATTTATTTGAACGAAAAGCTTAAAAAGTAAGCACTTGAATACAGGAGTAAACCGCTATTCTTTTTCCATCTCTTTCATGAGGCCGAGCGCTGTGAATAATCCAGTTTCTGTAAGTATTTCTGTAGTAATTCCTACGGCAAACAGGCATGAAAAGATTGTGAGGGCAATTACAAAAATCTATGAAAATACTATTCGGCCTCTTGAGGTTATTGTCGTTGACCAAAGCTTAAATCATTTAACCTTTGATGTTCTAAAACCGTTTATCGAGGACAGGCGGATTATTTACATCAAAGATGAGGGCACAGGAGCAGCCCGTTCTCGCAATATTGGCTGGAAGCATGCATCTGGAGATATCATTGCCTTTACTGACGATGACGCCTGGGTTGACTCTAAATGGCTGCAAGCAATTCAAGAAAGTTTTCAGCGAAAAGACTTTAACATTGGTGTTTTAGGAGGCAAAATTATCCCTGTCTATGAGGAGAAATCTCCAGATTGGAATATCCCCCAAAAATGGCAGCATCTATTACCCGCCTATGACCAGGGTGATACTTTTGGGCATTATATCGGCAATGCAGAACCTGCGAGTGTAAATTATGCTGTAAGGCGAATTTTGTTGGAAAAGTTTTCTGGATTTGATGAAACACTGGGAGCTAATATTGGAAGAACAATCCAGATTTTCGGTGAAGATGCTGAACTTTCATCAAGGCTGAAACAGAATGGATTTGACATTGTTTATAACCCTGGCTGCATTGTTTATCATCCTGTTCCCTTAAATCGCCAAAATCAGGCTTTTCTCAATAAACGGTTGAAGTTTGAGGGGGCTACCTATGCCTACATGAAAATACAGAGTAGAAGTTTTGATTTCATTGGAGTTTTGGTTGAAACTCTTAAGAGTACTTTTAAACTCTATTACTCAATTTTGGCTCAGAAAACAGATGAAGCTTGCTACTTATATGGAAAACTTTTAATTCTAGTAAAATGTGGAATTCTAAAATTGAATCCTTAAATGCTCTTGTTTCGTTTGAAAGAGCCAGTCAAGGAGGTCAATCGCTTCAGGTTAAAGATATCCTGCACTTAAAGCTTCACTACCAGGTTTGTCTACCGCTATGAAGATTGTATGAATTACTTCTGTATTATTTCGGCCTATCGTAAGCATCCCTTATATTTTTGTTGAGAGTTTTGTTGAAACTTTCGAATGGCTGTTTATTCGAAGATCCTCGTTATGCGTTATTGATTCTTCAGGAAGAACGCTGCAAGAATTTTTAAGAGTTGAACATGCCAGACATATTCGATTTGGTATGTTCAGGGAGCCGGATGTTCAAAGCTCTATTAAGGTATTGATTAAATGGCATTTCTTAAGGTTCCTAAAAAACTGAAGCCGTTGCCAGCACCTTCTGCGGCACAAAATGCTAGCCCTGGCGACTGGAGAGCTTACATTAGGGTTTTGCGCCCTCGTCAATGGACGAAGAACTTAATTGTCTTTGCTGCTCCACTGTTTGCCTTTAACTTGAACATCGAATCACTAGCAGGAGCCCTTTTAGCATTTGGATTACTTTGTTGCGCCTCCAGTGGCTTCTACATCATCAACGATATTGTCGATGTTGAAGCTGATCGACTGCATCCAGTGAAATGCAAACGCCCTATTGCTGCTGGGTTAATTCATGTTCCGGTGGCGATCGCAATGGCAGTTGTCTTGCTGGGCGGATCTTTGCTAATTGGTTGGCGAGTGGATTTTGGATTAGGAGTAACCATTACCTGCTATGCATTGCTACAGGTTGCCTATAACCTGCGTTTGAAGCGCACAGTCATTCTAGATGTGATTGCAATTGCGATTGGCTTCGTTTTACGGGCATACGGTGGTGCAGCAGCAGCCAATGTTGTGCTTTCTCCCTGGTTTCTGTTGTGTACAGCGATGCTGGCCCTGTTTTTGGGGATTGAGAAACGGAAGGCTGAGTTGCGGTTGATTGAGATAGAAGGTGGAAGGCCTCGAAAGGTCCTGCGACGATATTCGCTCTCCCTGTTAAACCGAATGGAGAATATGGTAACGACGGGGACAATCATGACCTACGCTCTGTGGAGTTCCGGTCCACAGGTACATGGAGCTTCAACTTCCTGGATGATGGTGACTCTGCCTTTTGTCCTTTACGATGTTTTCCGTTACCAACTCCTGAGCGATCCCCAGGAAATTGCTCGTAAGAATGATTTGGGTCGTGAAAAGGGTGGACGAACCGAGCGCCCTGAGGAAGTTCTGCTTACTGATCGCCCTTTGCTATTAACAGTGATTGCCTGGCTATCTACCACGTTCCTGGTATTGCTCTTGAGCCATCAAGGGATTCTTTGATGGATACCTCTTTCTTTCCATCATCGTGGTTCTAATCTAAAGTGTCATTTCTTGCCGTGCTTCTGACTTTTCTCAAACGTCTGCCAGTCCTCTATTCTGCTTTCTTTCAGTCCTGGCAGTCTTTTCAACAGGTAGACAATCTTGCAACAATTAGCCTTGATTCACTTAGAAACAGAGGAATTCAGGGTGTAATCCTTGATCTGGACAATACTATCGTTTCAGAAGACGATCGCTACCTGTCCCCCAGTGCTGAAGCGTGGATTCAACAAGCAAAACAAGTTGGATTCAAATTCTTTATCCTCTCTAATGGTAAGCGACGTTATCGAGTAGAGTTCTGGTCCCATCGGCTCGAAATTCCAGCATTAAGTCCTGCCAGAAAACCTCTACCCATGTCTTTCCACAGGGCCTTAAAAGCCATGCAACTACAACCGTCACAGGTTATTGTGATTGGCGATAGCCGTCATACTGATATATTGGGAGCTTTCCTGGTAGGATGTCCCAGTATTCAAGTAGCAACACTACCCCATCCTTTTCGCTGGTGGGAAAAGCTACTGGGTAAGCGTGTGCAGACTCCCTATCCTGCCCATCTTGAGCTTTGGAACTGTGAACCCTATTGAGGTACCTATTTAGAATGCTAGTCCGTTTATTTTTTCTGGTCTTGATCCTGGTGACAGTTGGTTTGAACACTCTGGCTCAGGTGCTATTGAAGCTGGGTTCTGGACGGAATCCACTAAACTTTTTTATTCTCAGTGGCCTGGTAGCCTATGGCCTCAGTACTGTTTTCTACATCCTGGTATTGGGGAAGTTTAATCTATCTGTCGCTTACCCGGTGGTCATTGGGCTGACTGTGGTTGCAACTACGTTAACGGGGGCTATTCTGCTCCGAGAAAAGGTTTCCACTATCCACTGGTTAGGGATTGGTTTGATGTTGAGTGGAATTTCTGCGATCGCCTTTGCCAAAGCCTAAACTGATGGTTGTAGACGAAAACACCAGGCACTTCAAACCGACTTTGATTGCAGCTTTCGACTATGATCTTCTTGCCAGCGAAGACCAATCATATAGGCAACAAAAAGCATATGACCCGGCTCTTCTAGTTGTGCGAAAATCCAGCCAAAAACGAAGAGCGTAAGCAAAAGATATTTGCAAAAATCATCAATTGCAAACCAGCGCCATACCAAAAAAACAAGATAAAGATAAGTCATCACTCCTAAAATTCCCAAATCTCCCCAGAACCCAGCCCAACTAAACAAGGGAGAAAACATACTCGATTTATCCCCAAAGTAGCTGGATGCAACCGCATTCCAAACAGCCTGGCTGGCTGGTGAAGTAGTTACTCCTAGTGGTTCCTACAGATCCCGGTAGGAAGGAATCATCCACCCACCCAATCTACCAATGGTGTGACCCGGCCCCAGCCCCAACCACCAATTTAGTGGAGAGTGAAAGTAGGAGATAATAATCGAAAAGCCAACCCATTTGAGCTTCATACCCTCCGCAGTCAAGCTAAGATCTTCTGACCAGGTTGTAAATATATTAAAGAAAGTCCAAACGGAGCCATAAATCACAATTGCAACAATAACTGAATACTTAACCGCCTGAGCGGGATCCTTCAATTTAGTAAACAGTAGCAGTACAAAAGCAGCTGCAAAAACTGCCATGACCTGTTTTGCATCCGCAATCATCATGTGGACAAAGGTTGCTACGGCCACAGCAATACGTATCCATAGAGGCTTATCTTTGGCAGCGACCAGAAAATAAGCTCCAAAGGTTAGCGCTACTGCTCCCCCCACGACATGTCCAGCTTTTTGCCCAATAAAAACTCCTTTGATATTATCTTCGGCTCCTCGCCTCAGGTGCAGACGCAAAATAAACCGCTGGATCCAGGCCAGGACTGTGTTGAGGATACCAAATCGGATGATCCAGCTTCTAGAGTTTTCAACACTGGTAGTCGCCATTGGAATTGTGACCAGCGCTACCAGCAGCATGAAGGGTTCAGCTAACAACAGGAACTGTAGGAAAACGTTAATTAGCCCAGCATCATTTAGAAGTGCGCTGGCAGTGGTTATCGTCAGAAGAATAAGCAGCCCTGTCAGAATTTGATAAACACCCTTAATTTGGGCAGGATCTTTGGGGCGAGCCTTTAGTAGCGCAACCCCAAACACAAAAGGGACGGTGGCAAAGTGTAGGAAATTGACAGCGGAGGGCAAGCCAACAGAGTCAAGAATGCGGGAGAAGAAAGCACTGACAAATGCCCACATGACTAAAGTTGAACTCTTAAGAATTGCCTCTTTTGTCTTTTCGGGTAGTGCTCCTGCACTCATTCTTCAAACTCCACTAATCTCTATTATTGGTTCTCCTGGCTTGCCACTGAAAGAGTAGCTTATGCTCCTCTTTCATCTCAAACAAAATCCCTGAAATATTGATTTTATTTTAGTGATAAGCCTCGCTTATCACTAAACTCTCAGGAGAGCCCTATTATTGAAGTGCAGTTAGCACATTTCATGAGCGCTAAATTTGAACTTTAGAGTCATTGGGTGCAAAGGTAGTTTACGCCTGTCATGGTCTTACAGGGGTTTTCAGTTGAATTAGCCACATTCTTTAAGGTCAGGGGTTAAGGGCTAGGGACTAAAGAGTGGTTTATGCATTTGAAACTAGCCATACGTATTTTTGCAGCTTTGGGCTATCTCATAAATCTCCATAAGCTTTTGATAGTTCTGTTTTGCAGTGTAATGGGTTTCGAACTCAAGGCGGGCTTCCTGGCGCATCTGAGAGAGTTGAGTTGGGTGAGCTAAGATCCACTCAACTTTGTTAGCCAGATCCGCCGGATCCCCCGGACGAAAGTGAAAACCCGTGCGGTTGTGATCTACGAGTTCGGCGATCGCACCAATGTTAGCAGCAAGTACAGGTGTCCCCTTAGCAAAGGCTTCAACAGCGACACGACCAAAGGTCTCATACCATTTTGAAGGGAAAATCAAAAACATCGCTTCCCCAATTGCATCGTAGACTTCCTTTAAGGGTTTTCGTCCTAACCACTCGATATGAGAGTGCCTTTTTGCCGCTTTGACAACCTGATCAGCCAGGGGACCATCACCCACTATCTTCAATGGCAGCGGAGTGCTCAAAAGTTCCCAGGCTTCCAGTAAGGTATCCAACCCCTTTTCAACGGAAAGACGGCCTACATAAATGGCATACCCTCCCTTTCCTCCTCCAGCAACCGGGTCAGGATGAACAAAATTGGGCTTCACCACAATTTTTTCAGGGGGAAGCCCCCCCTGAATAAACTTTTTACGGGCAAACTCGGTTAAAGCGATATAAACATCGACCATTTCTGTCCAGGTTTGCAAAGTGCGATGCACCATCATCATGGCAGCGGTGCCTGCACTGGCAATCCGGCTTTCCCGGTAACATCCGTGCAAGACGCCCGGAAAGGGGACGAATTTGCCCAGGCAATCTTCACACACTTCCCCACTACGGAAAAACAGGGCATTCGGGCATAGAAGCCGATAGTTTCTAAGGGTTTGAACGACCGGAACTCCTTCGCTCTTTGCCGCGTAATAGACAGAGGGGGAAATCAGAGGGAAGAAATTTTGCACATGAACGACTTCATAGGCTGCTTTTCTAAGACGTTGCTGGACGACATTGTATGCTTCTCTGGACCAGATTGTTCGCGTTGCAACCTGGATAGAACTCATTGATGCGAGGCAATCATTGCTCTCCTCATACACATCCACCACATGCCCCATTTCTCTTAAAAGACGTTCCTCGGATTCACGGGATTCATCTTCTCCCCCGCGAATCTGGTAACGATTGTGTATGCTCAAGATGTGCATTCGATTTCCCTTTGTTTGGGATTCAGGAGTTAGTTTTGAAATTTTAGGGTTGAGATGGATTGGCCAGTTCTTCCAGCTTGCCGGTGAAGGAGTAGCGTAAGCAACTCTTTCATCTACAGCAGAATCCCTGGAATATTGATTTTGTTTGGTGATAAGCGTCGTCTATCACCAAACTCCCAGGAGAGCTGATTGGCCAGATGGGGCCGAAGGACTTCAATCAACTGCTGAGTTCGATGACGAACTCCCCGATCATTCAAATGGTAGTTGGTATCATAGAATAAGGACTTTTCATACATTGAATCTCGATACTTTCCAATCACAGGGACATTAATTGAGCGGTAAAAGTTTGCTATTTTCTGGAAAAAATCCTGGTAAATGGTTCCCTCATAATCTTTAAACCAGATTGTATTTGGCCAGGTGGCAAGCAACCGAACGTTATTCTTTTTGCACCAATCTGCAAATCTGGCGATCGCTTGAAATCCAGACATATTTGTTGACATGTCTGGGTTAACCTTCATCGGTTGAGTCGCATCAATTTTCCTACGAAGTTCCGGGGTAATCCTGGCTTCAAGATTATCAATCCTGTCTCCGTAACTATTCATCACTCTAGACTGAGCCTTATCAGGCTGAACCCCTGCTGGATTAGAAGAAGCTAAAGCCTTCGATGCTGCCAACCGACTGCTAATTCCAGTTATTAAACGTTTGAAACTGAGTCCCTCAATAAAACGAAGCTGAGTTTGAAAATCGGTAGATTGCAAATACTGAGGATCGCGAGAAAAAACATAATCAATCAATACGCTATCAAGGGTGCCATCGGACTGATAAAACTCATATTCAAGAGGTAGAAGAATGATATCTCCAGGTCTGGCAAAAGAGCGAGCATAATGAAGAATATAATCGACTCCAAGCCCAGCATTAATTGCCGCATTGATGCAAGGAAACCTTATCTTTTCTTGAATCATTTCGCAACTAATTCCTAGCAGCGAATTTGAACCAGAAATAACGAGGAGTTTAGGCGATTTGACAGCGTTAACCAGGTTTGACTTGAACTGGTAGGACTCATAAATCCAGCGAGATTGTCTGGTTGGGGCTCCTGTCTGCCAGGCAGTAAGCAGCAAAAAAGCCAGACAGCTAGTTAAAAAGCCGCCCACTAATGATGTGTAGTATCTTGAATACTTCATCTTAAATACTTCATCTTAAGGATTTTAGAAGTTAAAGTAGAGAAAGCTGCTGGGAGGTGCAGCCAGAGCCGTCTTCAAGTAGATAAACAACAAGCTGCCAACCAGGAAACCACACATTAAATTTGGCTGCCACTGCACCCGTTTCCAGAGATAGCCTTGCCAATTCGAAAGCTTTTGAGCCGAAGGTGGATCTAAAGCTGGATTAAACTGCTGCATCCACTGTTGAGTGTTCGGCATCAGCCAGACAAAAATTAGCAAAAACAGCAACTCCTTGTAGGCAGTAGGTACGATGGTGAAAGGTGAGGTCAGGGAAACCCCATTTGTGCCGGTCATTGCTTTCAGCATTGCGATCGCGGCTCCCATACTATCAGCCCGGAAGAAAACCCAGGCCACAACTACTGCCACGAAAGTTACTAAACATCCGAGGCTGTAGGTAAACCAGTTTGTAGTCTTGGGGTTTTTGCCCAGCGATTGGAGCAAAGTGTGCCACTGATGATTGATCACCAGATAGAGACCATGTAAGCCTCCCCAAACAACAAAAGTCCAACCAGCACCGTGCCATAGTCCGCCCAACAGCATAGTGATCATCAAGTTAGCGTGGCGGCGAAGCGTTCCTTTTCGGCTTCCCCCCAGAGGGATGTATATGTAATCTCTCAAAAAGTGAGAAAGGGTGATATGCCAGCGTCGCCAAAAATCAATAATGCTGACCGATTTATAGGGAGAATCGAAATTTAAAGGTAGTTTAATTCCAAACATACGAGCGACTCCGATCGCCATATCAGAGTAGCCTGAAAAGTCAAAATAGAGTTGGAAAGAATAGGCTAGAGCACCAGTCCATGCTTCAAAGAATGTCAAAGGAACTCCTTGGGCTGCTGCATGAAAAATAGGATTTGCTGTCAGCGCAATGCTATCAGCGAAAACAACCTTTTTGAATAAACCGAGAGCGAAGATTGTGAAACCAACCGCCAGGTTTTCGTGATTTAGTCGATGAGCTAAGGGCTGGCTGAACTGGAGCGCAATTTCCTTATGATGAACAATTGGGCCTGAAATAAGATACGGAAAAAAGACAACAAATAGACAATAATTTAAGAAATTAGATTCTTGGGTTTCTCCCTTATAAGTATCAACCAAATAGGCAATCTGATTAAACGTGAAAAATGAAATAGCAATTGGTAAAATAATGTTTTGCAGATTGAAAGATATGTCGAATATAGAATTGACACTTGAGATTAGAAAGTCAGTGTATTTGAAGTAAGCCAGCAGTAGTAAATTTATTGCCACTCCGAAGAGCAGCATACGCTTTGGAGTGACCAGCTTATTTTGATAACGACGGCCAATGATCAGCCCGGTGATATAGTTAAATCCAATGGAAACCAACAGTAATCCTACATAATAAGGCTGCCACCAGCCGTAGAAGAGAAGAGATGCCAGAATTAGCCAGATAACCGCTATTCGATGATTTTCATTTTTACCTAATAGAAAAAAGACTAGAAGCGTAACTGGTAGAAATAGAAAGATGAACGTAAAGGAGTTAAAAAGCATTAATTAGCTTCCTCTATTTGCCCATAAAGTGTAAGTCACTTAAGTTGCTGAATGAATCAGGATTAAATGAATCAAGACTGGTACTTTCTAGCGTAAGTTTGACAACCATTGGAAGGGGTAGAGAGTTGGAAATAGGGAGTCAGGAACGGTCAGTTGATTTATGCCAAGCTCTACTAGAAGCCGAAAGCTTTAGATGAATAGCACTGAAATAAGCTCAGAACTAAAGTTCTGGCGGCTCTTCTAGGAGTTTGGTGATAAGCGTCGTCTATCACCAAACAAAATCGATATTCCAGGGATTCTGTTGTAGATGAAAGAGTAGCATATGAAGTTAACCCCCCGATTCGGACAGTAAATGAAAGAATTTAAGGAAGTTCTTCCTTTGTACCACGATTTTCTTTT